>NZ_JAWQDE010000017.1:0-77643 GCF_036318045.1 Clostridium sp. CM74B_53
CCGGGTGCGGATGATGTTTTTCAGCACTTTTTCCAGCGGCAGACCGTCTCGTTCATACATAGCCAGAAAGAAGAACGGGAGCATGAGGCCGATCATCAGGAACATGGCGGCACTGTTCCCGATACTGCCACGGGAAAACAGGTAAGCCGGGAGGCCCACCGCCGCCGCGCTGGAAAAACAAACAAGCTGGCGCTTCGTTAGGTTGAAGGCCAGCTTTGTCTTGATTTTGGAAAGGTCTTTTGGTACTGGCACATAGGCCATTTTGGTACACCTCCTTTATTGCTTCGGGCCAGCATGGCCCGAGGTTATCTTGCGGCCTCTTTGGCCGGGGCTGTGCTGCGGGCAGCTTCGGCGGCCTCTCGTCCGCTCTGCCTTGCCCGCCAGTATTCGGGGTGATACTGCCGGATGGACTGATTGAGTTTTTCTTCAAACTGTCCTTTGTCCTTAATGCGGTCAGGGATTTTCCACAGCTTTTTGTCCAGCAGCTCCCGGAGCACTACGCTTTCCTGTGCGTCCTCCTCATAGCAAATATAGCCCTTGTCCTTGAAGCCGCATTTTTTGGCCGCCGGGGAGAGAACGGCGGCTACCTCGTTTGCCACCATCGTTCCGCCGTGGCTGGCGGTAGATACCAAAAACACCCCCGGACAGAGGGTTTCACAGCTCTGCACCTCGCCCCACGGGGAGCTTTTCGGCGCATGGAACATCCCGCCCGTCAGGCTCCGATCCGCCTGCATGAGAGCCGCCTTTTCCAAGATGGCCTTCAGCTCCGGGGAAAAGTAGGCGTATTCCCGCAGGACACGGGCGGCGTCCCCGCCGCAGGCGTTCATCAACAGGGTATAGGCGTCGCTGTCCGCTTTGGTACAGCGGCCCAGCAGTTTTCCGTCGTAATAGCAGGCCGCGTCATAGCCCGTCCGTTTGCGTGGCATGGTTCCCGCCTCCTTTCTGCTTCGGGCCAGCATGGCCCGAGGTCAACGCTCTGCGCTGCGGCTGGGCTTTTCCTTCGGAGGCCGCTCTGCCTTTGCCTGTTCGGCAGCCGCTTTTCCGGCTTTGAGCTGATCGCTGATGGACGCACGCCCCACAGAGCCGCGCTCCGCCATCTGTTCCAGCTTTGCCTCATAGGCTTGCAGAACAGCAGTATTGAGCTGTTCCCGGAACTCCTTTGTGACAGGGTAGGCCATATCCCGATAGCCGCCTTTGCCGTCCGGCTGGCTGGGCATCCCAAGAAAGAGGCCCTTGCTGCCCTGTACGATTTTCAGATTTTCCACCACAAAGCAGTCATTGAATTTCACGCTGGCAAAGCCCATGAGATTTTTCACAGGTTCGATGACCCGCACGCTTACATCCAGCTTTATAGGGGCGGCTGGTGTTCCGCCCGCAGTTTTTTCCTGCATGGATTTCTCCTTTCCGCTTCGGGTCATCATGGCCCGAAGTCTCTTAATGGCAGCCGAAGATGGATTTTGCAAGACTGCCTGTTTTGAATAAGGTAAAACACAGCAGCACCGTATATCCCACACAGCCCCAGATCGCCCCGATGGGGTCGCCGTCGGTGGCGATACTCTGGATCAGCACCGCATAGATGGCGACACAGACCAAGATCAACAGACCTTGAAAGCCCACCGCAAAGAGGGAGCGGAAATAGTTCTGCCCCATGTGTCCGGTTTCCCTGTTGGGGACTGTGGCAAACGGGATAGGCGCTAAACTTGTGAGTAAATAAATTTCAATCATACGGCCATATACGATGACGAAGATCACGATGTTTAAGGCAATCATGGTAAGCTGGATCAGGAAGGATTGTAGCCAGAGTCCGAACAGAGGACCTAACTCCATCACCTCAAGCTCTGTCCGCAAACTGTCCAGCACATCCGGCGTGATCTCTGTCCCGTTCTGGATAATGCCCGCTGACTGCTGTATCACATGCTGGCTCACATCAAAGACCGCCAGCACGATATTGAAGGTGTTCGTCAGGATCATCACAGCCACAAAGGTTTTGAACACCCACTTAAAAAACATCCATGTGTCAACTTCATGGAGGTTGTTGCGTTCTATGAGCATCTGTATCAGTTCATAGGTCATAACAAAAGTGAGGATGACCCCAGCGATTGGCAGAATGGCAGTTTCGGAGATCTGTCGTATCATGGAAAAGACCCCGGCGTTCCAGTCCGCCGGGGTCGTGCCTACCTGTGTGGCGATCTCGCCAACGCTCTGATTGACGTTATCGAAAAGGCCGTCCAGATTTCCCATGATACCATCGACGAGCAGACCTTTCAGCCATTCAACGATTGCGTCGATGATAAAGTCCATACATCAGCTCCTTTTCTGGAAAAGGGACAACGGGTGACACTTAGCTGAACAGGCCAGACAGCAGAGGGATAAGCTGAAGACCGATTAGAACGACACCGCCGCCAGCCATGAGCTGCTTAATGCCCTGTGATTTTGCCGCAGGGTTGTCCGACCCGTAACCTTCCAGAAGGTTGATGACGCCCCATACCGCCAGACCGGCACCAAGAGCCATAACCAGAATTTTGAGAATGTCGATTGCCTGATTGAAAAATTCCATATACGTTCCTCCATTTTGTTTGTTTGATGGTTTTGGGTACAAAAAAAGCCGCCCACATCGGCGGCGCTTCGGGTCATCATGGCCCGAAGTTACACAAACTCGTCGCTGTCCAGATCATCGAAATTCAACAGGTCAGCTTCTTCGTCCGTGTCGGAGCCGTCCACTTCGTACACCATGTATTCGTCCTCCGGATTTAGTCTCAATGGCCGGTGGCGGAACAGGCTTTCCAAGCGGAAGGCGTTTTTCTTTTTATCAAATTCGGCTGTGTACTTGTAATTCGGGTGCTTTTTCAAGTCATACTTCGGGGACAGGAAGGGTGGGAGCCCCCTAAGCTGCAAGATACATTTATCTCCGGGCATGGTGGTGATCTCGCTGGTGGTCATCAATTCCCGGCCAAGCCGCTGCATATTCTGGCTGTAACTTTCAGACTGTCCACGGCTTCGGCCCTCGGTCTGCATAGAGATGGTGGCCTTGCCCAGCCAGTTTTCCGAAATATCCTTTAGGGTGGAAGCCTCCCGGCCTCCGAGAAACACGATACTGTCCATGTTGCCCATGATGGTTTCGGAATGGTCTTTGTACAATGCCTTGCACTGGCTCATTGCCTGATAAAAAAGCGTCAGGCTGATCTCACGGGAGCGGATGACGGCCACGATCTTTTCCAGCCCCGGCACCTGTCCGGTGTTGGCTGCCTCGTCCCACAGCACCCGCACATGGTAGGGCAGACGCCCGCCATAGGTGTTATCAGCCCGTTCACACAGAAGGTTGAACATCTGCGAAAAAGCGAGGGCAACCAAAAAGTTGTAGGTGGTGTCCGTGTCGCTGATAAGAAAGAACAGCGCTGATTTTTCATCCCCCAGCTTATCCAGCTCCAGTTCGTCATAAGACATGATCTCCCGAAGCTGGGGAATATCAAAGGGAGCCAGTCTTGCACCGCAGGAAATCAAAATGCTTTTGGCTGTCTTGCCGCTGGCGAGCTTGTATTTCTTATACTGCCTCACGGCGAAGTGCTGGGGGCTGCGGCGTTCCAGCCCGTCAAACATATAGTCCACCGCATTTTTGAAGGTTTCGTCATCCTCCCGGACTTCCATGCTGTTTATCATTTCCACCAGCGTATTCATGTTGCGTTCTTCCTCCGGCCCCTCAAACACGATGTAGGCCACAAGGGCGCAGTACAAGAGGGTTTCGGCTTTGGTCCAGAACTCGTCGCCCTCCTTGCCGTCGCCTTTGGTGTTGGCGATCAGAGCAGTAACGAATTTCAAAACATCGCTTTCCGTCTTGATATAGGCCAGCGGATTGTAGTGCATGGATTTTGAAAAGTCGATACTGTTGAACACCCGCACCCTGTATTTCTCCCGTTGCAGGAACCGCCCGCACTGGTCGAGGGTGCCGCCCTTCGGGTCTACCACCACATACGAGGAATGGGCTTGAAGGAGCTGCGGGGTCAGCCAGAACCTTGTCTTACCCGAACCGGACGAGCCGATGACACAGGCGTTTAGGTTCCGGGCATTGGCGGGTATTTTCGGACGGGTGTTCATGGTCAGGAACTCCGTCCCGGTCAGAATGACATTGTTCTGAAATTTAGGGTCTACAAACGGCTTTATATCCTCCTTTGTTCCAAAGCGGGCGGTGCCGTACTCCGCATCCCGCCGGAATTTTTTCGCCTGCCTGATCTTTGACTGTATCAGCAGATACACCCCAGCCGCACCGGCAAGGCCCACCAGCAGGTCAATACCGCCCAGCCCCGGCCAGTAGGTTTCAAAGGCTTTGGGGAAGGTATCGAGCATCCCCATGAGCTTTGTCCCGAAGTCTGTGCCGGGGGCGATCCGGTAGGCCGTCCCGATTTTGGAGAAGAACCAGAACACAAAGAGGTACGGCAGGTTTGGGAGCACATATTTTCTGATCTTGTCACTCAACGTCCGTCCTTCACCGCCTCTCTGGTCCGCTGCTTTTCCTTTGCCTGCGTCCTGATCTGCTCCGTGAATTTCCGAAGCTGGCCGAGGATGGAAGCCTTGTCCTGCTCTTTGTTCAGCACCTTTGCGCTGTACTTCTGGAAGGCCGCCGTGATAGCGTCCGCCTGATTGGCTTTGAAAAACAGTAGGTAATGACCGGGGCTCACTTTATGGAAAGCGTAGTCCACATGGAACTTCTTCGCGATCCGGTCAAAATCCTTTGGAGCTCCCACATAGGGCATGGCACTTTTGCCGCCATAGTGGTTCATCAGCTTTTTCACGCTCTGGCGTCCCTGCGGGGTCAGCGCCTTCCGGTGGTGCTTTTGCAGTGCCCGCGCTACCTTCCCAAGAGCGGCAGCCAGCACTTTTCCCGTGAGCTTCGTTGTCCTGATCGAAAGGGCAACCGTTTTTTGGTTTACTTCTTCCTGCATAAAACCTCCTTTCCGTCGGGGTTCCCGCTATCCGGGAGGCCCCCGTACAATCTCGGGGAACAGAAAACCTCGGGCCAATGTGGCCCGAGGCTTACCGCTCGGCATCTCTGCCGGACGGAGCTTTCTTTTCCGGCTCCGTCTGGACTTTTTCGTCCTGTTCCCGCATGGTCTGCAAGATAGAGGGCTTCTTTTGAAGTTGGGAGGGCTTTTCGCCGGACAGCGGCTTGATACATTCCAGACGGTCAGCCGCCCGGATGGCGTTGTCCGTGAGCTGCCTCTGCCATGCGCCCACGCTGGGAGCCCAACGAAAGCCGCTGCTTTTCAGCTCGGCCCGGGTGTCCGCGTCAGGCTTTCCGTCAAAGAACACCTGCAAGCGGTTGTCCTCCCGGTTCATTTCCACACGACCCCCATCGAACTCCCAGCCGGAAAATTCCTGCTGTGCCTGTTTGGAAAGCTGTTCGATACGGGCCTTTACCCGGCGGATCTCCGCATTGTTGTTGGTTAGCTGGTAACTTTCAAAGGGCCTCGGGTCGCTTCGCCAACTTGACGCCATGCTTGCTTTCAGCTTTTCAATCTGGTCCGGCGACAGCAGCGCACAGCCGTCCAGCTTGCCATGCTTGCGGTAATAGGCGTTGACCTCCTTCATAATGAGCTGGGAGCGTTCCAGCCCGTCCAGCTTCTTCTGGAGCTTTTCAATCGCTGCCGGGTCATCGGCGCTGATCCCGCCCATGCCGGTGCTGCGTATCTTATCCAGCAGCCCTTGAATATGCCGCCATTCCTCCATGTTGCTGTCCCGCGCCCGGTTCTGTTTTTCCTTCTTTCCCACCGGGAAATTGGAAGGCCCGGCGATCATCACAGAGGGAACCCTCGCGTCAATGGCAAAGCCTTGGTTCATGTTTTCGGCCAGCTTGCGGGCGTAGGTGTCTAACAGATGGTCGATCTTCTCATGGTACATGGGGTCCACCCGGGATTTCTGCTTTTCCGCTATGGCGGCGGCCTTGTCCACCATTGCCCTGTATTCCGCCGTTGCGCTCCCTTCCTTGTAGTCGGAAAAGCTGTTCATTTCTTTTGCCCGGCGGGCGGCTCCTTCATTGATAGGGTAATAGTTGATGGTATGCACCTCCTTTATGCTTCGGGCCATGCTGGCCCGAAGTCTTACCGTTCTTCATGGGAAGGCCCCGCCTTGTCCTTTTTCGGAGCGGGTGGGGCTTCTTGAAACCGTTTGAGTGCAGCGAGAATGGAGTGGACAGGCTCGGCCTTTTCAGGATAGGCAAATATCCGGTGTTCCGGCGGAATGTCCTGCGGCCCGTGGTAATACTCCTTGAAGCCCTCCGGGACTGCCGACACATACCCACCGGGAGCGAATACGCCGCCTTCGTTGATACGCACATCCCGCCCGTATGCCTCATAATCGAAGTAGTTCTGAATGTGCTCCGGTATGTCGATAGTCCCAAGCTCGTCGGCGTAAAGACGGCCCAGCCCTTCATCATCGGAAATATCCGGGTAAAAGCGGTAAAGGTCAAGGTTCTGCGTCAGGTTTATCAAATCCTTCACGCTCCTTGTGTGGTTTCCCAAGACAAGAGCGGCTTCAAAGGTTTCCAGTCCGCCCTTATCCCGTACTTCCAGCAGGGCGTGGCCCAGCTCGTTCAGCTCGTCGATGTTCTCACATTCGTAGAGATGATCGTAGAGCCCCAGCACATCACTGTCAAAGCTGGTAAAGAATACTTCGCTGTACCGTTTCCCGTCTATCCCGATTTTGGCAAGGGCGGCCTGCAACTCCTGTGTCGTCGTGGGGAAATGTACCGTTGTCCCTACCTCAATCCCCATTAAGGGGTATAGGGCTGTATTGGTTATATAGGCTTCAAACATGGGCTCATTCCTCCTTTCCGGCCCGGTCAGCCAGCACCTCATAGATCCCGGCCATAATGTAATCGGCACAAGGGAGGGCAATCGCATTTCCCAGCACCTTGTAGCGTTGCAGAGGCCGGATCTCCATGCCGTCCGCCCCGTACTTTGTCCAGCCCTCCGGCAGCCCCATCAGCCGTTCACTTTCTGTTTCCGTCAGAAAACGGATACAGCCGCCCTCCGGGTCGCCCTCATACCAGAAGGCAAAGGGCGTTACATCACTGGCTAAAAGAGTGGGAAAAGGGTCAGTTGGTAATCCGAAGCTGTTTCGGAAGGCCGTTTCTTCCTGCCTTTTTGCCGCTCCCCGCATACGGAAGCACTGAAAGGGGTGGATGACTGGTATCTGCCGCCCTGTTTCAAAAGAAGCTGTTCGATCTCCTTCGGCGGCGGCCCGCCCGCCCTCTCCGCAAGGCGGAGGAAGTGGGAGCATTGGACGGGGCTTAAATAGTATGTCTGCGGCACGTCTGCCTCCAAAATCCGCCACGACGAAAATCCGCTGCCTTCGTGCCAGCCTTCGGGAGCCTGCCCAATACTGGGCGTCCATGAGCCGCCAGCACACATCAGGCGTTCCCCCTCGCACCATTCCGGCGTTTCCCCATCTTCCAGAAGGAGGCATTGGAACTTCGGTGTCCGAGAAGGCGGATAGGACGGCTCTAAAATCCATCCGGTCATTTGTAGAAAACGCTCCCATGACGTTTTCCCAAACAGCGATAGCTGGATATAGGTTATCAGTGGCATCCCTCATTTCCTGTATGATACGAAACGCCTGATAAAACAGGCTGGATTTTGCCCCGGCAAGGCCGGAGCGGTTGCCGATCAGAGAAAGGTTTTGACAGGGAGAGCCGAAGGTTATCACATGGACCGGCGGGATTTTCCCGCCGTCCACCTTCGTAATATCCCCCAAATGCACCATGTCGGGAAAGTGCCTTTTGGTTATGGAGATGGGCGCTTTTTCAATCTCGCTGGCCCAGACCGGACGGATACCGCACCGGGAAGCAGCCAGAGGGAACACGCCAATCCCGTCGAAAAGGCTCCCCAGCTTAATGTCCGGCATAGCCCGGGGTGCCGTGTCCCTTCACGGCAAGCACCCCTTCCAGCGTTGTCGCCGCAATGCCCAGCCGTCCGGCAACCGCAATATCGTTTTTTACATCCTCGTCCACAACGCTGCCACAGACAATCAGGGTATGGGAGCGCCGCAGCATATCCCGGCGCATATCAATCCCGGCCTTATGTTCCTCGGGAACGCTGTCATTCAAAAACAGCGGCAGGTACAAGAGCGGGCAGATCGGGGAAAAGCCCGCCTCATAAGCAAGGCGGCAGTAGTGGGCCGCCAGCTCCATATCAACATCCGGCTCGCCGCTCCATGCGGCAGTCAGGTATGCTAAAGGTCGTTTCATTGGTTGAGCCTCCATTTCTGTTTTGGTTTAGGGAAAAGCAAGAGTTCGCCCAACCCCTCCGCCCCTTCCCCCGGGAAGGGGAACGGCTCTGGAGAATTTATATCCCCGTCGCTTGACCGGGAAAAAGCATAACCGGGAGAAATCCGTCAAGGGTGCCTCTGGCACCGCCTGCGGCGGCGCTGCCCTTGACTGATTTTCCCGGCTATGCTACGGAATAACTGGCGACGGGGAATAATTTATATCTCCAGAGCTTCGGGGCGCGGGGCAGAGCCCCGCAATCCTCGGGCCATGCTGACCCGAAGTTTTAGCTTACTTTTCCTGTTCGGTTTTCTTCTCCGGCTTTTCGTGTTCCTTCTGCTGACCCTTCCAGTCGTCCAGCAGCTTGATGATCTGATCCTTCATTTCCCTCGGCGTAGTTTCCTTGCCGAAATACTTGCTCAGTTCCGCACCTGTCAAAATCACTTTGTCTACCTCCTTTTTGTCCTCCATCATAATGCCGTCGATCACATCCCCGTTGAGCAGTTTCTTTTCGTCCAACTCACGCATACGCTTTGCCTGCGCCTGTGAAGGCGAGGACTGCTGGCTGTCAATGGCGACGGCGATATAGTTCTGGTTCTTCTTGCCGATATAGGAAAGCTCCACCGCCGTAGTAAAGCCCAGCTTTTTTTCATCCATCAGCTTCATCAGGTCGGGAACCAGCTCATTGAGACGGATATACCGCTGCACCTGCTTGACCGCCATCTTATTGCGCTCGGCCACAATTTCGTTGGAGCGTTTGCCTGCGTCCTTCGGGTCAATCTGGCCCGAAGTGCGGGAGCCCTGGTGCTTGATGGATTCAAGCTGCATTTTCAAGGCTTTGGCCCGCTCACTGGGGAGGATTTCTTCACGCTGGTTCAGATTGTCCTCCACCATCTGCGTGATGGCTTCATCATCCGTCAGGTTTCGGACGATACAGGGCATATCCGCATATCCGGCAAGCTCGCTGGCTTTCTGGCGGCGGTGGCCGGATACGATCTCATAGCCGCCATCCTCACGGGGACGGACGATAGCGGGCTGGGTCACGCCCTTGTCCTTGACGCTGGACACCATAGCTCGCATTTCTTCATCATCCCGGACCTCAAAGGGATGGTTCTTAAAGGCGTGGAGTTCGTTCAGCTTGATATAGACGATCTGCTCCTTGCCCCGGCGTGGTGCATCCTTCGGCTTTTCGGATTCCTTCGGAGCGGGAGCAGCCTGTACCGTTGGAGCCGTTTTTTTCTCCGGTTCCTTTTTGACCGCCTTTTCCGGTTTCTGTGCAGGAGCTTTGGGCTTCAGGGCTGCGGCCTTGTCCTTATCTTCTTTCGGGGGACGGCCCCGGCGCTTCGGCTGTTCCGGCTCTTTGGGTTTTTCCTCCGCTTTCTTCGGAGCCTCCGGCTGCTTTTCCGGTTTCTCCGCTTTTGTCGGGTCAGGCTTTTCCCCGCTGGGAGTTGCCGCCCGTTCCTCGGCTTTCTTTTCCTTCATAATTTCAGCGAAGTTATAGACAGAAACCTGTGGGTTCTTTACTTCTGGTTCCGTCTTTTTTTCCGGCTCCGGGGAAACGGAAACCTTCTCCGGCTCTTTTGGGGGAGCGGGAGGCGTTTCCTTGCCCGGCCCGCTATCCGTTACCGGCTGTTCCGGCGTTTTTGTGGTTTTATCATCTGCCATAAGCATTTACCTCCTGTTTTTTGGCATGAAAAAAGGGGCTCAACTTTTCAGTCAAGCCCCCGTGGGAAGTTCCTCCTTTCTCCGCCATGATACAAAAATACCGCCCGTAGTCTCGTTTGGGCGGTACTTTGTGTAAGATTGGCAGTCCATTATTAAGTTTTTTATTATGTTCCCTTTGTACACCGTTGCAACTGTTTAAAGACGGTGGAAAGGGGGAGAACGTATGAATTCAGCTGTTGGTATTATGGCGATCATTCTCCTTGCCCTGCTGTTTTTTAAAATTCCGGTATTTGTGGCAGTGCTTGGAGCTTCCGTTGTTTATTTTATACTGACTCCGGGTATTAATCCGGCTGTATTTGCACAGCAGGCGATTACCGGTTCCGAGAGTGTGACACTTCTTGCAATCCCGTTTTTCGTATGTGCAGGTGTTCTCATGAACTACACGGGGGTTACAAAGAGAATCATGGATTTCTGTGCGGTCCTGACCGGAAGAATGTACGGTGGACTTTCACAGGTAAATATCCTTCTTAGTACATTGATGGGCGGACTTTCCGGTTCCGCACTTGCGGATGCCGCGATGGAGGCAAAGATGCTGGTTCCGGAGATGGAATCCAAAGGGATTGGCAAAGCATTTTCCACGGTAGTAACTGCGGCTTCCAGTATGATCACACCGTTAATCCCGCCGGGAATTGGACTGATTCTCTATGGCTGTATTGCGAATGTATCAATCGGTAAATTGTTCATTGCCGGTTTTGGTCCGGGTATTCTTCTTTGTATAACAATGATGTTTATGGTGTCCAGAATTTCAAGAAGACGCGGTTATCTTCCGCTCCGCAAAGACAAAATGACGGGGACGATGTTCTGGACATCCTTTAAGCCGGCAATTCTCCCGTTATGCCTTCCGATCATCATCATCGGCGGCGTTCGTCTCGGTATATTTACGGCCACAGAGGCCGGTGCTGTTGCAATCGTATATGCTGCTGTCCTCGGATTCGGCTACAGAGAGTTGGGACCGAATGAAATTCGTCAGGGCTTAAAAGAGACTCTTATGACAACGTCATCCATCATGCTGATCGTTGCGGCGGCGTCTACATTCTCCTGGATCCTCACAAAAGAGATGATCCCGCAGATGTTTACCCAGTGGATGATCTCTGTGATCCATAATAAATGGATTTTCCTTGTTGCTGTTGATATCTTCCTGATCTTTGTCGGCATGTTCGTAGAGGGAAATGCCAGCATGATCGTCCTCGTGCCGTTATTTGCGCCGGCCGCGACAGCATACGGAATCGATCCGATCCACTTCGCGATGGTATTTATTTTCGCAAATGCCATCGGTGCTTTCACACCGCCGATGGGAACCCTGATGTTCGTAACCTGCGGTGTCACAAAGTGCTCAACAAAGGATTTCATCAAAGAGGCTGTTCCGTTCTATGCACTGTTATTCGGCTGCCTTCTGATCCTTACCTTTATCCCGATCTGCTCGACCGGACTCGTAAATATCATTTATTAGGCGCAGAAATCATAAAAACTGATAGAAAACACGCTGGTTTCATGACCGCGCTTATCAGTATATGGAGCCGGATATGAAGGAGATGGAACATATCCGCCGGCAGGGATATACGCTCGTTGACTGCGAAGAGCAGAGCTACAAGCAGGAAGCGGCATGCCCGATCTTTGATTTTTATGGTGATATCATGGCAGCGCTGACATTTGTGTCGATCAAAGATGGAAATACGAGAGAACTGGTCAGAAGGATCTGTCTTTTACGACAATTTGCGGAACAGATCTCCAAGTCAGTGCGACAGAGATAAAAAGACCGGAGAATACAGTTGGCAAGTGGGCTGCTGCATGAAATGTGCGGCAGCCTGCTTTTTATTTACCAGGAAAAGAAATATTCTTGACATTTACCTATAAAACTATGTATGATAAGTTCTGCACTATACCAGTAGATCATGAATGATCAGAGGGGTCCGCAGACACAAAACAGAGCACTGGTCCGGGAAGGGACAGTCGATGGGCAGATCCCGCAAGTGTAGTGAAGGAGGAAACAAAAGACCATGAAACAGGTTCATGAAACATTAAACCGGATCCTTCCGGAGATCATCGCGATGAGTGAGGACATTTACCGCCATCCGGAACTTGGATTCAAGGAATTCAGAACGAGAGAAAAAACGATCGAGGCTCTGGATAAAGCAGGGATCCCGCATGAGGATGTTGCTTACACGGGAATCCGCGCTGTGCTGGATTCGGGAAAACCGGGTCCGAATATCGGTCTGATCACGGAATTTGACGCAGTTCCGACTTTCGGACATCCGTATGCCAGCGAGGACAGCTATGCCGCCCACACATGCGGTCATTACGGTCAGCTCGGCGTCATGATGAGTTTATTCCTGGCGATCAAAGAATCAGGGATGTTGAAAGATCTCTGCGGCAAGGTTACACTTCTTGTAACGCCGGCAGAAGAATTCTGCGATATGGATTACCGGAAAGAGCTGATCAGAGAGGGAAAGATCTCCCACCCATCAGGAAAACAGGAAATGATCGCCACAGGCGTGTTCGACGATGTGGATCTCATGCTTTCCTGCCATGCAATGGGGATCGACATGACAAAATATCATGCGGAGATCGGCTCCAGCTTAAACGGTTTCATCATGAAACGCGCGATCTTTACTGGAAAGGCGGCGCATGCTGGCGCAAATCCGGAAGGTGGTGTAAATGCATTAAATGCAGTCAATCTCGCAATGACCGGAATCAACTTCCTGCGCGAGACATTCCGCGCTGATGATGCGATCCGTGTCCATTTCTTCGTTCCGGAAGGCGGACAGTCCGTCAACACGATCCCGGCAAGAACGCAGCTGGAAATGTATGTCCGGGCGAAAACCGTTCCGGCGATCTTCGAGACGAACGCGAAAGTAACGCGTGCGATCCGCGCAGGTGCACTTGCGATCAACTGTGATCTGGAGATCCAGGATACTCCGGGATACTTCCCGCTTCATCAGGACGAGAACCTGACAGCGCTTGTGAAAAAACATATTCTGGATTACATCGATGAGAGCATGATCGCCCAGGGAACCCACGGATTTGCTTCCGGTGATATGGGAGATCTGTCACTGATGTGGCCGATCGTCGAGATCGGAGTTGCCGGATTTGAAGGCAGCATCCACGGAAAAGATTTTAAGACGGTGGATCCTGAACAGGCATATTGTGTTCCGGCACATTATTTTGCGGACACCGTGATCGACCTGCTGTCTGACGGCGGTGCTTCTGCATGGAAGATCAAAGAGGCATTCCAGCCGGTAATGAACAAGGAGAACTATCTGGAGACCCTGGACAGTTTGAATAAATCAACGTTTTACGAAAAGGAGAACAACTAATTATGAGAAAGAAAATCGTATGCAGCACACTGGCTATGGCACTGGCAGCTTCCATGCTGTTCGGATGCGCGAGCGAGAGCAAGACTGAGACAACAGCCGCAGCAGGAGAGACAACTGCAGCTGCTGAAACAACTGCGGAGGCAGCAAAGGCAGAGACAAACGGTGAGAAGTTAAAAGTGACACTTCTTGTTACCGGTTCTTTCGGTGATAAGGCATTCAATGATTCCGCGCAGGCCGGCATGGAAAAGCTTGAGGCTGAGCTTGGCGACAAGGTTGAAGTAAACATGGTCGAGATGGGCAGCGACAAGACAAAGTTTGAAGGTTCCATGTTAGACGCTTGTGAGTCCGATGCAGACCTTATCATCACAGGTCTCTGGGATATGAAGGAGATCACAGAGAAGGTTGCTCAGGAGTTCCCGGAGAAGAAGTTCATCATCTTTGATACAGATGTTGACTACACCATCGGCGATTTAAGCAACGTATACTCCATGAGCTACAAGCAGAACGAGGGCGCATTCCTTGCAGGTGTTCTTGCAGCAAGTGCGACAAAGTCCGATATGGAATACGCAAACGAAGACAACGTGATCGGTTTCGTAGGTGCAAAGGATACAGCAGCTGTTATCAACGACTCTGCAGTCGGCTTCATCGAGGGCGCTCAGTTCGTAGATCCGGATGTGAAGGTACTTGTTTCCTACGTTGGTTCTTATGTTGACTCCGCAACAGCAAAAGAGCTTGCGATCACTCAGTACTCCAACGGCGCTGACGTTGTATTCGTAGCAGCAGGTCCGGCATCCGTAGGTGTTATCGAGGCAGCTGCAGAAAGCAAGAAGTACTGCATCGGTGTTGACTCCGACCAGGCACTTGCTTACGAGGGCAAGGACGAGGCAAACTTCATCATCTCTTCCGCGATCAAGGGCGTTGGCGACAGCATCTACAATGCAGTTGAGAAGGCAGTTGATGGAACACTTCCGTATGGTGAATATCAGACCCTTGGTATCGAGGACGGCGTTGTAGGTCTTGCTGACAATGATATCTATCAGTCTGTTGTATCTGACGATGCAAAGAAGGCAGTCGAGGACGCAAAAGAGAAACTGCTTTCCGGCGAGGTCAAGGTTGATTCCGCTTACGGCATGGATGAGGCAACCTTAAAAGGCATCATCAACGGAGCACAGTAAAGGAAAACAGCTGAGACATGCACCCATAGTTTAGTTCACATCTCCTGTATCAGGCAGAAATGAAGCAGCAGGCGGAAAATACTGTTCCCGGGGTCATCCCGGAGCAGACCGCCCGGCGCTTTCCCTGTCCGCGGATCGCAGGAGATGTTGCTTTTTATCATCATGCATAACGGTGGGACAACTGCCGGAACATACAGGCGGATAAGAGCTTTACCTGGAGGAGAATGAATGGAGCAGGAGATCATTTTAGAGGCCCGGAATATCACAAAAGTATACCCGGGCGGCGTTGTGGCAAACCATAATGTCAATCTGCAGATCAAAAAAGGTGAGATCCATGCGCTGGTCGGAGAGAACGGTGCAGGAAAGTCAACTTTGATGAAAATGCTGTTTGGTATGCTGGCACCGACGGAAGGCCAGATCTTTGTGGATGGAAAAGAAGTACACTTCTCTTCATCCAGCGATGCGATCGCGGCCGGACTCGGCATGGTACACCAGCACTTTATGCAGGTCCCGTCCATGACTGTGGCGGAGAACCTGATCCTCGGTGCAGAGCCGGGAACCGCACTGAAAGTAGACAGGAAAGAAGCAGTGCGGATCACGACAGAACTTTCCGACAAATACAATCTGAAGGTAGAGGCAAAAGAAAAGGTCGAAGACATTTCTCTTGCCATGCGCCAGAAACTTGAGATCTTAAAGGCACTCTACCGGGGCGCGCATATCCTGATCCTGGATGAGCCGACAGCCGTGCTGACACCGCAGGAAACAGAGGAACTGTTTGAACAGTTAAAACTTTTAAGAGAACATGGCCACACGATCATCTTCATCTCACACAAACTAAATGAAGTCAAGGCACTCTGCAACCGCATGACGATCCTCAGGGACGGAAAGACCATGGGAACGTATGAGATCTCAGATCTTGATGAGAGGGAGATCTCCCGCCTGATGGTCGGCCGTGATGTCAGCCTGGATATTGAAAAAGAGGAGATGGAGTTTGGAAAAACCGTCTTTTCAGTAAAAGATCTTGTCTATGTGGACCAGTTCGGAAAGACGAGACTGGATCATGTCTCGTTTTCCATCAAAGAGGGCCAGATCCTCGGAATTGCCGGTATTGATGGAAACGGACAGTCGGAGCTCGTTGAGGCGATCGTCGGAACCTTAAAGCAGCAGCAGGGAACGATCACGATGAATGGAAAGGATATTTCCAATGCTCCGGTACTCGCCCGTCAGGAAGCAGGAATCTCCCATGTCTCAGAAGACCGTATGAAATTCGGAACGGCTCCGAAACTTTCCCTGGAGGACAACACGATCTCAAAGGTTTACTATACGGATAAATTAAAAACACACGGACTTCTCGACAGCAAAAAAATCAGCGAGTTTACAAACAGGATCTTAAAGGAATTCCTCGTAAAATACGATAATTCCAAACAGTCCATCGCGGAACTTTCCGGTGGTAATGTCCAGAAGGTCGTTGTTGGCCGTGAGTTTGACTATGAACCGGATCTCCTGATCATGAACCAGCCGACGCGTGGAATCGATGTCGGTGCGATCGAGTTCATCCGGAAAAAGATCGTTGACATGAGAAGCAGAAAGAAAGCGATCCTGCTCGTCTCCGCGGATCTGAGCGAGATCCTTTCCCTGAGCGACACGATCCTCGTCATGCATGAAGGCCGGATCGTCGGACATATCGCGGATGTGAAGAAGACATCGGAGAACGAGCTTGGTCTTTACATGCTCGGTGTAAAAGAAGATTCCAAAGAGCAGATCGGAGGTGCCTGCTGTGAATAAGAAATTTACCATCGTAAGACTGCTCTGTGCATTCGGGATCGCCATTGCCCTGTCTGTGGCAGTCATCTTCGCAGTCAGTGAAGAACCGGTGACAGCGATCTACAACCTGTTTTTGGGACCGCTGCAGTCGAAACGTCACTTTTTTGAAGTATTTGCGAGCAGTGTGCCGCTGATCTTTACAGGACTTGCGCTGGGACTTGTCTTTAAGTCCGGAAACTTCTCGATGATCGCGGATGCATGTCTGTATACAGGCGCGGTCGTGACCGCGGCGCTTGCCATCAAAACATCTCTTCCGTTTGCAGTCCACCCGATCGTCATCATGATCGCGGCAGCGGCAGTCGGTGGAGTGATCGGCAGCATCCCGGCTCTTTTGAAAGTGTATTTCCACACAAATGAACTTGTAACTTCCCTGATGTTCAACTATGTATTCTTCTATCTCGGGATTTACAATGTGACAAAATTCCTGGCAGACCGCGAGGCGGGAACCTTTGCATCAAAGAAATATCAGGCGACGGCAGCACTCGGAAAGCTGATCCCGGGGACAAATTTCCATGTTGGATACCTGATCGCGATCGCGGCCGTGATCGCCTTATACATTCTTGTATACAAGACGAAATTCGGATATGAAGTGCGCATCTCCGGAAGCAATCCGGAATTCGCAAAATATTCCGGGATCAGGACAAGCCGTGTCATCATCATGACCCAGATCATTGCAGGTGCTGTTGCCGGTCTCGGCGGTGCCGTGGAGCAGATGGGAATGTACCAGCGTTTCAACTGGCAGGATTCCCCGTCCTACGCATGGGACGGTGTCATCATCGCGATCCTGTCCGGCAACAATCCGAAAATGGTCCCGTTTGCCGCGTTTTTCCTGGCATACATCCGTGTCGGTGCGGACCTCATGTCACGCCGCTCTGATGTACAGAATGAGCTCGTTTCGATCATCCAGGCCGTTCTGATCCTGTTTGTAACGGCAGAGCGGTTCATGGCGGGATGGAAACAGCGCGAAGAAGCGAAAAAAGCACTGAAAGGGGAGGCGTAACAGATGAATCTTTTACAGGAAATTTTAAAAACATTAAGTCTCCCGGAGTTCTACTTCGCGATGTTCCGAAGCGCGACGCCGGTGCTCTTAACAACACTTGGCGCGATGATCTCGTCCAGATCGGGGACAAGCAATATCGCACTGGAAGGAACGATGCTGATCTCCGCGTTTGTCGGCGTTGTCGTCAGCGCCTTTTCCCACAACGCATGGATCGGATTCCTGGGGGCGGTATTTGCAGGATTTGTTGTCAGCAACATTCTCGCCTACTTTATCCTGAAATTAAACTCCAATGCGGTCATTTCCGGTATCGCATTAAACACGTTTGCATCCGGGGGAACGATCTTCGTCCTCTACCTGATCACGGGGGAAAAAGGCGCATCCACATCCCTGGAATCTTTAAAACTTCCGAGTTTAACGATCCCGGTCGTAAAAGACATCCCGGTGATCGGTGCTGTCCTTTCCGGACATCATGTCCTGACATACACAGCACTTGTTTTAGTGGCAGTTGTATGGTATATGTTTAAGTACACGAGACTCGGTATGCATATCCGTGCGGTCGGGGAATCTCCGGATGCGGCGGAATCAGTCGGCATTCCGGTAAAGCGGATCAAATATATCGCACTCTGCCTGAGCGGGATCCTGACAGGTATGGCGGGCGCCTTCCTGTCCATGGGATATGTAGGACTTTTCTCATCCGGAATGACTGCCGGACGCGGTTATATCGCACTGGCGACGCAGGCGATCGCGGCGGGAAATGCAGTGATCGGAATGCTTGCATCCCTGCTGTTCGGATTCTGCCAGAGCCTTGCGAACTATCTGCAGAATTCTTCCATTCCGCTTCAGTTTATCCAGATGATGCCTTATCTCATCATCATCATTGCCTACACGATCTACTGCGCGATGGTAGAACATAACAAGAAAAAGAAACAGATGAAAGCTGCGGCTGGGAAGTGATCCCGGCCGGAGAGGAAACAGCTCCTGGGAACGGGAGCTGTTTTTAGAAGACAGAAAGGAGAATGAATCTATGGGTCATGTAACAGAACTTCACTTACATCTGGACGGCTCACTCCGCCCGGAGACAGTCTGGGAGCTTGCGAAAGAACAGGGGATCAGGCTTCCTGCGGAGAGCGCGGAAGAAGTAAAGTATAAAATGGAAGTGCCGGAAGACTGCAGGACACTGGAGGAATATCTGGAGCGCTTTGATCTTCCGCTTCTTGTCCTTCAGAGAGCAGACGCGATCGCGCGTGTGACTTATGAGCTTGTGGAAGATCTTGCAAAGGAAGGTGTGGATTATGCGGAGATCCGCTTTGCACCGCAGCTTTCCGTAAATGGCGGTCTGACGCAGGATGAAGTTGTCGAGGCAGCGATCCGCGGTGCGGAGCGCGGCATGAAGGCCTATCCGGAGATCCGTGTCGGACTGATCCTCTGCTGCATGCGCGGAGCAGACAATGAAGCGTTGAACATGCAGACGGTGGAGACAGCGAAAAAGTATCTTGGACCGGTCGTGTGCGCGGTTGACATTGCCGGCGCGGAAGGCCTGTTCCCGACGGAAAACTTTGCACCTGTCTTTGCGAAAGTCCGTGAATACGGAATCCCGATGACGATCCATGCAGGAGAGGCTGCCGGACCGGATAGCATGAAGACAGCGCTTTCCTTCGGGACAAAGCGCATCGGACATGGAGTTGCGGCGATCAATGATCCGGAACTGATCCGGAGACTGATCGACGAGAATGTGACACTTGAGGTATGTGTGACGAGCAATTACCACACAAAAGTTGTCCCGGCGATCGAGATGCATCCGATCCACAAGCTTCTCGATGAGGGAGTCCATGTGACAGTAAACTCTGATAACCGGACATGTTCCAGAACGACACTTCAGAAAGAGAAGGAAGTCTTAAAGGAACAGCTCGGATTCAGCGACGAGGAGATCGAAAAGATGCAGGAATATGCCTGGGAGGCAAGATTCCTGAAATAAAAGGAATAAGATACAGGAAAGCGACAGAATGAACGAAAAAACTCCGGGAATTCTGTCGCTTTTTCTGTACTAAAAAATATATATTCCATTAAGCGGAATGAAAATCGTCAAAAATATACAAAAATTGTCCCATGAAATTGTAGTGTATGCCAAAGATGGGAGGAAAAGTCACTTGACATTGCATTGAAGTGCGGAAAATGTTAAAATAGATAAAACTAATTTCAGTTTACGGAATACTATTCCACTACACGGAATAAACAAAACAAATGACGAGCGATGCTATACGGCAGCTGTTTGAACGCAGATAAGCATTCCCCCGCTTCAAGTGCGCGGAGCACTAAGCGGTGGGTGAGTGGGATGCTTATGTCAGTGGGAGTTGAAAGCTCCCACTGACAGATCGCGAAGCGACTGCGTTCATGAGCAAGTAGCGAAGCGGATTGCGAATGTCCGCTTTACTAGCTGCTGCTGCGACAACAAGTGGAGGCAATTATGCAGTTAGTTGATCGCGCACTGAGTGCGCTGGAGGTCCTGAGCCGGAACATGGATGGCTTGTCCGTTACGGAACTTGCAGAACAGCTGAATATCCCGGCAAGTTCTACCCATCGGATACTCACAAGTCTGAAAGGAAATCACCTTGTTGTTCAGGATGCACAGACAAAAAAATATCGTCTGGGATATAAAATCTGCGGTATTGCGGCAGGTGTTGTAAAGGGAAGTGCACTCACACAGACAGCACAGACATCGATGCAGAAACTTGCAGAAAAAATTGACAGGAATGTAGTCCTCTGTATCATGGAGCACGGCGTCGCCATGAACATTGCATGCAGTGAACGCGGCGATTCCAATATGTACATGATGAAGATCGGTCATGTGATCCCGTTTTATTCTACCTCTGCCGGCCGTGTGTTTATGGCGTATATGGACAGGAAACAGGCGCTTGAGATCCTGGAAAAAGAGACGAGAACAAAGACTACGCCGAATACAAAAACAGGGCTGCAGGAGTTAAATGCAGAGCTTGACCGCATCCGCGCCCAGGGATATTCCGTGATCGATGAAGAACTGCAGCTTGGTATCCAGGGCGTGGCGTGCCCGATCTTTGATATCAACGGGGAGCCGGCGGCAGCACTGGCATTTACTTCGCTGAAAGACGGAAATGAAGAAGAGATGCAGGAACAGATCCGCCTGTTAAAGGCATATGCGGAAGAAATTTCTGAGGCAATCCGGTAAAGAAAAAGGAGGAACGTTATGAGTGAGTACAGCGTAGAGTTAAAAGGCTTAAACAAGGTATACAGCAACCTCTTAAAAGAGGATACAGTAGCGTTGAAGGATATCAATCTTCAGATCCGGCCGGGTGAGTTTATCTCGATCATCGGTCCGTCCGGATGCGGAAAATCAACACTTTTACGGATCATCGGAAACCTCGACAAACCGACATCCGGCACGATCGAGTATCGTGACGGCGCAGACCAGCAGATGGGCTTTGTTTTCCAGGATTCTGTCCTGCTTCCGTGGAAGAATGTAAGACAGAATGCGGAATTTCCGCTTGTGATCCAGAAAAAACAGACGGAAGAGAATGAAAAAAAGCTCGATGAACTCTTAGAACTTGCAGGACTTTCCGAGTTCAAGACAGCGCTCCCGCGAGAACTTTCCGGTGGTATGAAACAGAGGGTTTCCATCGTCCGTGCGCTTTCCTACGATGCGCCGCTGCTCCTGATGGATGAGCCGTTCGGTGCGCTGGATGCCCTGACGCGGGACCATTTAAATGAGGAGCTGCTGAAGATCTGGCAGAAGACGAAAAAGACGGTCATCTTTGTCACACACAGCATTGAGGAAGCGACGTTCCTGTCAGACCGGGTGCTCGTCATGTCGGCGAGACCGGGACGCGTAAAGGAGATGGTCGAGATCGATCTGCCGCGCCCGAGGGGAGAAGCGATAAGAAATGATCCGAAATTTACAGAATACAATAAGTACCTGAGGGGGATCATCGGATGAAGAAAAATGGAAAACTTCAGGGTGTCTTAAGAACGATCGGGGAGTATGCACTTTCCGTCGGTGTCTTTATTGCGATCTGGTGGATCTACGTTGCAGTGAAACATGTACCGGCGTACATTCTGCCATCGCCGCCGAAAGTATGGAACAGTCTGGAAAAAATGTTTGTAAAGGGAACGGTTTATCCCCATCTCTGGACGACAACATATGAGGTCATTCTCGGGTTTGTGATCGGAGCGTTTCTCGGGATCGTACTTGGATATATATTTATCAAGGTCGATGCGTTGAAAACGATGCTGATGCCGTATCTGATCTTTCTGCAGACAGCGCCGAAGATCGCTCTTGTTCCGCTGTTCGTTATCTGGTTCGGGATCGGACTTGTATCAAAAGTTGTCCTGATCATTTCCATGGTACTGTTTCCGGTATTGTCAGGCATGATGCTGGGATTGGAATCGATCCCGCCGGATGTCAGAAACCTGATGAAGATCTTAAAGGCATCAAAATGGCAGATCTTTTCACAGGTTGAGATGCAGTATTCACTTCCGGCACTTTTTGCGAGCATGAAAGTGGGGATCGTCCAGGCAGTCATCGGAGCGATCGTTGCAGAATGGATGTCGGGAAAACAGGGCCTTGGCTACATTTTAACATATGCATCATCGACATATGACACACCGATGCTGCTCGCAGGCATCATCGTAACGATCATCCTGGGAATCGCGACATACCAGGTGATCAGCGTGCTGGAAGATAAATTCCTGTACTGGCATGAGTCAAAGAACTGATAAGGACTGCGCCTGTTCGGAAAAAGACAAAGGAAGAAAGTTTTTGGAGGAGATTTGTGTGAATTTTACATCGGCTTCATCACCGACGATGAATGGAAAAATGCCGCACATCCAGTGTACGGCAGATGATATTGGAGAGATCGTGCTGCTTCCGGGGGATCCGGCGCGCGTATCGATGTTTGAGGATCTGCTGGAAGATTACAGGATCGTCAGCAATTACCGGGAATACGTGGTTGGGACAGGATATTACAATGGCATTAAAATTACAGTGTGTTCCACAGGGATCGGCGCACCGTCAACAGAGATCGCTGTGATCCAGCTGATCGCGCTCGGAGCAAAAGCATTGATCCGGATCGGCGGAACAGGTGTCCTGAAGGAAGAGGTGCCGTGCGGCGCTATGGTATTAAACACAGGTGCTGTCCGGAGAGGCGGTTCATCGTGCTTTTACGCACCATCGGAATACCCGGCGCTGGCATCGTTCGAGGTCCTGGACTGTCTGAAACGTGCGTGTGAAGAGAGAGAACAGCCATATTCCATGGGAGTCTGCATGTCGGTCGGCTCTTTCTACCATGGTCAGGGACGTCAGATGCCGTTTGAAACGGGATATGATGAAAATGCGGTCCTGGAACAGTATAAAAAATGGAACATCCTGAACATGGAGATGGAAGCGGAGACGATCTTCACGCTGGCGTCATTGAACAATGTTTTCTCGGGAAGTATCTGCGCGGTACACTGCAACCGGATCACGGACCAGTGGCTGGTGGATTTTGAACCTGCGCAGAAGGAAATGTGCAGAACGGCACTGGCAGCAGGAGAAAAATTATATAAGGAATATCTTCACAGAAAATAGCGGAAAAAGATACTGCGGATAACGGATCTATGATAATGACCCGGCCGGAGACGGCAGGGAAAATTATAAATGCCGGGAATATCACCCGGCGGGAGCAAATGTATCATCCATTATGAAAAGGAGAAAGAGAGTACTATGAGAAAGAAAATTCTTGCAACCGTACTGACAGCAGCCATGGCAGTGTCCATGCTTGCAGGATGTAGCTCTGACAGCGCAAACAAAGCGAGTGAGGCAGCCGCAACAACAGCAGCAGAGACAACTGCTGCGGAAGAGAGCAAAGCAGACGAAACAACAGCAGCCGAGGCAAAGGATGCAGGAGACTTAAAGACTGTTTCCATCCAGATCGACGGTTCCGCTGTTCCGTATTACGCACCGTTATATCTTGCACAGGAAAACGGATACTTCGCAGAAGAAGGTCTGAATGTAGAGTTTTATTATGCAGCAGCTGCTGATATCGTAAAGAATGTCGCAGCAGGAAATGTTGAGTTCGGTTTCCCGAATGCAGATGCAGTTGTAGCTGCAAAAGCACAGGGAATCCCGGTAAAGGTTGTTCACACAACATACCAGGAAGGTCTTGGAGCGATCATTTTCGGAAGTGATTCCGGAATCAGCACACCGGCTGACTTAAAGGGCAAAAAAGTAGCGGTAACAAGCCTTGGAAGCGCAAACTATTTCCAGCTTCAGGCAGCTCTGGAGTCCGCAGGACTTACCATCGACGATGTTCAGGTTGAGATCGTTGGTACAGGTGCGATCCTGACAGCTCTCACTGAGGGTCAGGTCGATGCGATCGTATTCTCCAAACTCAGAACGATCGAGTTAAACAACTCCGGTTTCGCTGCAAGCGAGATCACATGTGACCAGTTCCTTCCGTCCTTCGGAAACGTATTAGTTGCAGGCGATGCACTTGTTGAGAAAGATCCGGAAACAGTTGATGGCTTCTGCCGCGCATTAAACAAAGCGATCGAATACATCATCGACGGCCATGTAGAAGAGGCAGTTGATATGTCCATCGAGAAATATGCACCGACATTCGCAGAAAAGAGAGATGTTGTTGTCCAGATCTTAAATGATGTATTCGTAAAGACATTATGGCAGAGCGACTACACAGCAGAGAACGGAATCGGCGCATCTGATCCGGAGAAGTGGCAGGCACTCATCAATAAATCCAAAGAGATCGGCAACATCGATGAGACCTTCGATGCAGCAGAGCTTCTTTATACACCGGCAAAATAAGAGAGAACAAAGATTTCCCAGCTCCGGGCTGGAAGAGTTATGAGGTGAGAGATGTTTTACAGAAAATACAGAAAAATCATTCTTCCGGCATTGTTTCTGCCGTTGTTTCTGATCGTGTGGGAACTGTATATCCGGCTCTTTCATGTACCGAATTATCTGCTTCCCGGCCCGGCAGAACTGGCAGATTCAATGGTAAAGCTGTTCGTCAGCGGTGATATCATGAAACATATCCGTGTCACGATGGAAGAGATCCTTATGGGAACCGTGATCGGTATTGTGATCGGACTGATCCTCGGGTATATTATGGCGAAGATCCGGTTTATTGAACGCCTGATCATGCCGTTTGTCATCATTATCCAGACAGCGCCGAAGATTTCCCTCGCACCGTTATTTATCCTGTGGATGGGACTCGGCATCGAATCAAAGGCAGCCCTTGTTATCCTGGTCGTATCATTCCCGATCATGATCAACGAGGTGTCCGCGATCCGTTCCATTGAAGATAATGTATACAATCTGATGAAGGTACTCAAAGCCAGCAAATGGCAGACATTCTGTAAGATCGAGGTTCCGTATTCCATCGAAATGATGCTGTCCGGTATCAAGCTTGCCCTGACACAGGCGATGACAGGTGCTGTTATCGGCGAGATGATCGGAGCCAAAGCGGGACTCGGATATCTGCTGACACTGGGAAGCGAGACATATGATATCAAGATGATCTTAAATGCAGTCATCCTCTTAAGCGTGATCGGTCTGGCGCTGTATCTGATCTCGGAATTTGTCGAGAAAAAGGCGCTTTACTGGAAAGTCATCGATAAGAGTGTGGTCGGTTAAAAATCAAAAGAAAAACAGGCAAGGTTCCCCTGCCTGCGGCGCATGATGCTGCAGCGGGGACCTTGTTTTTTCTTTAGCCGGCCATCATGTGGATGGGGAGAGATCGTTACTGCTCGCGTTATTCACCGGCTGCAGTCCGGAGTATTTTATGATGGTAAATCATATGGAATGATGATATACTTAACTTATATGCGGATCGCAGAATATCTGTAATTTTTCATGTCTGCAGGATACAATTCAGAACGGTCCATGCAAGAGTGCGATAGAAATGGAGAACGAATCTATGAAAAAAATGATTTCCTGGAACGTAAACGGCCTTCGTGCCTGCCTGGGAAAGGGATTTTTAGAATATTTAAAGGAGACGGACGCAGATATCTTCTGCATCCAGGAGAGCAAGCTGCAGGAAGGCCAGGTAGATCTGGAGCTTCCGGGATATCACCAGTACTGGAATTATGCGGAGAAAAAAGGATATTCCGGAACGGCGATGTTTACGAAGGAAGAGCCGGTCGCAGTGACTTACGGACTCGGGATCGAGGAACATGACCATGAAGGCCGCGTGATCACGGCAGAATTTCCGGAATATTACGTGATCACCTGCTACACGCCGAACTCCCAGGACGGGCTGAAACGTCTGGATTACCGGATGCAGTGGGAGGACGCGTTCCGGACGTACCTGAAAGAGCTGGAGAAAAAGAAGCCGGTGATCTTCTGCGGCGATCTCAATGTAGCCCACAACGAGATCGACCTGAAGAATCCGAAGACGAACCGGAAAAATGCGGGATTCTCCGATGAGGAACGCGCGAAATTCACGGAGCTCCTGGGCGCCGGATTTATCGATACTTTCCGGTATTTTTACCCGGATCAGGAAGGGATCTACTCCTGGTGGTCTTACCGGTTCTCGGCGAGAGCAAAGAACGCGGGATGGCGGATCGATTATTTCTGCGTTTCCGAGAGCTTAAAGGACAGGCTGGTGGGCGCAAAGATCCATGCGGAGATCATGGGAAGCGATCACTGTCCGGTGGAGCTGGATATCGACTGATAAATAGTGGAATGCTGAACGTCGGAAAATCAACGACGATAGATCGAAATAAAACAATGGCAGGTTGACATAACATGAACTTAGTAACGGCAGAACATCTGACGAAATCATATACAGAACGATTACTCTTTGACGATACCGATTTTTCCATCAACGAAGGCGATAAGATCGGTCTGATCGGGATCAACGGAACAGGAAAATCCACCTTATTAAAGATGGTGGCGGGACTTGAGGAGCCGGACTCCGGCCGGATCGTCCGGGGAAGAAATCTGGACATCCGCTATCTTCCGCAGAACCCGGCATTCCACCCGGGAGAGACGGTGTTAGAGAGTGTTTTAAGGGAAAATGAGGGACATGAGCACGTCTGGGACCTTGAGAGCCAGGCGAAATCCATGCTGAACCGCCTCGGGATCCCGGATTTTAACGAGAAAGTGGAACATTTGTCCGGCGGACAGAAGAAGCGCGCGGCATTGGCATCGGTGCTTTTATCGACAGCGGAGCTTCTGATCCTGGACGAGCCGACGAACCATCTTGACAGTGAGATGGCGGACTGGCTGGAAGATTATTTAAAGAAATTTAAGGGCGCGCTCCTGATGATCACCCATGACCGGTATTTTCTTGACAGCGTGACAAACCGGATCGTGGAGCTCGATAACGGAAAACTCTACAGCTATCAGGCAAACTATGAGGGATTCCTGGAACTGAAAGCGGAGCGCATGGACATGGAAAAGGCGTCCGAGCGCAAGCGCCAGTCGATCCTACGGACCGAGCTTGCCTGGATGCAGAGAGGTGCGAGAGCACGTTCCACAAAGCAGAAAGGCAGGATCCAGCGCTTCGAGGCACTGCGGGACAAAAAGGGACCGGTGGAGGACGGAAAAGTCGAGATGGAGTCGATCTCCAGCCGCCTTGGGAGGACAACGATCGAGATCACGGATCTCTGTAAATCATACGGGGACAAGGTCCTGATCAAAGATTACACTTACTTTTTCTTAAAAGATGACCGGATCGGTTATATCGGACCGAACGGAAGTGGAAAATCGACGCTGATGAAGATGATCGCGGGTTGGGTAAAACCGGATTCCGGTACGATCGAGATCGGGCAGACCGTAAAACTCGGCTATTTCTCCCAGGAAAACGAGGACATGGACACGAGTCTCAAGGTCATCGACTATATCAAGAATGTCGCAGAGTATGTAAAGACGAAGGACGGCAGCATCAGCGCATCCCAGATGCTGGAACGGTTCCTGTTCCCGCCGTCTGTCCAGTACACGGTGATCGAAAAACTGTCCGGCGGCGAGAGAAGACGTCTGTATCTCTTAAAGATCCTGATGAGTGCACCGAATGTCCTGATCCTGGACGAGCCGACGAATGACCTTGATATCCGCACTCTGATGATCTTAGAGGATTATCTTGACAGCTTCCAGGGAATCGTGATCACGGTTTCCCATGACCGGTATTTCCTGGACCGCGTGGTCGGAAGGATTTTTGCGTTTGAAGGAGACGGAAAACTCCAGCAGTACGAAGGCGGATTCACGGATTATCAGGCAGCGAAGGCGGAGCGGGAGGCGAAGCTTGCGGAGAGCGCGGCGGAGAATCCGGCATCTGCGAAGAAGTCTGCGGATAAGGGGAACGGGACAGCCGCAGAGGGCGATCCGGAAGGAAATGCGCCGCGGACAAACGTGAAACCGAGGGAAAAGAAGCTGAAATTCAGCTACAAAGAGCAGCGGGAGTGGGATACGATCGAGGACGATATCGCGAAGCTGGAAGAGGCGGTTGAGAACCTGGAAAAGGAGATCGAGGCGTCCGCAACGAACTTTACGAAGCTCAATGAGCTGATGAAGGAAAAGGAAGAGAAGGAAGCTGCGCTCGAGGAGAAGATGGACCGCTGGGTATATCTGAACGACCTGGCAGAGCAGATCGAGGCGCAGAAGAATAAATAATACTCATGTCGGGGAAAACGGGGGATTTAAAATGGCAGAATATCGAAACAGTAACAGAATCCTGTATCCACTTGGTGTTACGCAGGAAGAAAAAAGCGCTCATATCCTGGTACAGGGACACGGAGAGGAGGTTTTCCTGCTCTTATACCGGCCGGGCGAGAAGAAGCCATGTGAGAAGATCCCGTTTGATCCGAAACACCGGATGGGAGATGTCTGGTCACTGGAACTGGATCGGGCTGATCTTGCATCATTTGAATATAATTTCATGATTGATGGAAAAATTGTGGCAGATCCCTATGCGCGGATCCTTACCGGGCGTGAAAAATGGGCGGACCGGAAACGTGCCGGAAAGCCGGTGCAGTGCCGGGTATTGTCGGAAGTGTTTGACTGGGAAGATGATGCAAATCCGGAAATCCCGTATGCCGATACGATCCTCTACAAACTTCATGTCCGTGGATTTACAGCGCATGCGTCCTCGAATGTTTCTGTCCGCGGAACGTATGCAGGCATCGTGGAGAAGATCCCATATCTGAAAGACCTCGGGATCACGGCGGTGGAGCTGATGCCGGTGACGGAGTTTGACGAGGTCATGATGTCGTCATCCGGAAATGGATTTCATGATGCGAAACCGGAACCGACGGGATATATCAATTACTGGGGATATGGACCGTCATATCTCTATGCGGTGAAGTCGGCATATGCGTCTCACGGGGAGATGTCGGCGGAGAGCGAGTTTAAAACGCTGGTAAAAGAGCTGCACAGGGCCGGGATCGAATGTATTCCGGAACTGTATTTTACCGGAAAAGAACTTCCGGGGGAGATCGTATCGGTCCTTCGCTACTGGGTAGAGGAGTATCATGTGGACGGCTTTCATCTGTTGGGATTCCCGAATCTTTTGCTGGCGGCGGAGGACCCGTTCTTAAAGAGGACGAAGCTTTTTGCGGAAAACTGGAACGAGGTGATGGATCGCCGCCCGAAAAAGGGCTATATCACGCCGGGAGACGGTCCGGTTTCCGTTGCGGAAAAGAATCTTGCCGAGTACAACATGCAGTTTATGGAGGATATGCGCCGTTTCTTAAAAGGTGATGAAGGAATGCTCCAGGCGTTCGAATTCCGGAACCGCAGGAATCCGGCGGAGTATGCGGTTGTCAACTACATGGCGAACACGAACGGCTTCACACTGATGGATGCGGTCTCCTACGACCGGAAGCACAATGAGAAAAACGGTGAGGAGAACCGGGACGGAAGCGATTACAATTATTCCTGGAACTGCGGAGCGGAGGGACCGACGAGAAAGAAAAAGATCGTGGAGCTCAGAAAACAGCTGATCAAAAACGCATATCTGCTCCTGTTTTTGAGCCAGGGAGTACCGCTTTTGATGGCTGGCGATGAGTTTGGAAACAGTCAGGACGGCAACAACAACGCCTACTGTCAGGATAATGCGGTCTCATGGTTAAACTGGAAGCTCCTGGAGACGCATATGGACCAGGTGGAGTTTGTGAAACGCCTGATCGCCTTCCGGAAATCCCACAAGATGTTCCACATGGACCGGGAACCACGGATCATGGACTACAAGTCCTGCGGCCGTCCGGATGTCTCCTACCACGGCGAAAACGCCTGGAAACCGGAATTTGAAAATTTCCGGCGGCAGTTCGGGATCCTGTACTGGGGCGCTTACGCAAAGAAACCGGACGGGACGGATGACGCGAACTTTTATGTCCTCTACAACATGCACTGGGAACCGCATATGTTCGGGCTTCCCCATCTGCCGAAAGGCGCGAAGTGGCATGTGATCTGCAGCACGGCGGATCCGGATGTGGAAGATCTGCCGTCTGATGGAACCGGAGAAGTCCTGAAAAACCAGATGATGCTGGCAGTGCCGCCTCGCGGGATCATGATCCTCGAAAGTGTTGCGGATCCGGATTCGGGGAAGGAGACGAAAAAAGGAAAGAGCGGGAGCAAAAAAGAGAAGAATGAGAAGACAGATCTGGTCGAAAAGTCCTGTGAAAAGGAAGAGAAAAGTACACCAGAAAATGGAAAAGAGCTGTAAAAGTAAATAAACTGAAAATTGTGCACTGCGTTCCTGGATATAAAAAATCCCTGCCATGAGATGAGAACCGCCGGAAGCTTAAGAACTTCTGTTTTGCGGTATCATTTCAGTGGCAGGGATTCTGCTTATTCCGGATAAACCAGCTGCTCTTCCCGGATATTCTCAAGGACCTCATCATAGAACTTTCCGGCAAGATATTTTGCCATCGGAAGGTTCATATCGAGATAGTTTCCGCAGTCGCGGGCAGCGGCACCCGGAACATCTCCCTCAAAATCGCGGATGAAGAGGAACATTTCCTGGAGGAGCGGCACGATATCTGCGGATTCGTAATCACCCACGAGGAGCAGATAGAAGCCGGTCCGACATCCCATCGGTCCGAAGTAGAGAACTTTATCTTTGTATACACGGTGGTTTCTTAAGAAAGTCGCACCGAGATGTTCAATTGTATGGATCTCAGCAGTATTCATGACCGGTTCGTAGTTTGGACGGGTCATACGGATATCGAAGGTGGTAACATGATTGTCTCCGGCGATATCTCTCCGGGATACATAAACACCCGGAACCAGTTTCAGATGATTGACAGTGAAGCTTGTGATCTTTTCCATAATAAGATACACCCTTTCATGAGTTTTACAGATTGTTGTCCGCAGACGTGATGATGTCTGCCTGTATCAGTTTTATTATAAAGGGAATGGGGAAAGAATGCAAGTTACTGTATGCTGGCAGGAATTTTCAGAAGCAAAAATTCTGTATGATCCGGTTATGACCGCAGATTTTGCCGATCCGGAATCCAAAGCATCGGCAAGATCCCGGGGAGATATTGCGCTTCAATTTGACCTTGTTTCGCAAGAATATTTGTACTATAATAACTGTTAACGGGATTTTGGGTAACTAGAATAACGTCCCATAAGGAGTAGTTATGAAATTACTGGCATATGAAGTAGACAAAAGACCATTTTTAGGTGTTTTCAATGAGAATGAAACCTGGGCTTATCCGATTTCGGCAGCGGGAATGGAATACCGGTCCATGAAGGACCTGATCCGCGAGGCAGGACCATCTGAGATGGAAATGCTGGATTATATTTCAAAAAAGGCACCGGGGGATGTGACCGGAGCAGCACCAGTGGAAGAAATTAAGATAGTTTCTCCGATCCCGGAGCCGGATCAGGATATTATCTGCCTGGGGATCAACTATATGGATCATGCGGCGGAATCTGCGAGGTTCCAGAAAGAGGAGTTTGCGAGACCTGAGAAGGCAATCTATTTCTCCAAGCGCGTCAACCGGACGAATGATCCGGACGGGATCATTCCGGCACATAAAAATTTGACGAACCAGCTGGATTACGAGGCAGAGCTTGCGGTCATCATCAAAAAAGATGCGAAAGATGTGAAGCCGGAAGAAGTAAAAGACTATATTTTCGGATATACGATCATGAATGATGTCAGCGCCAGGGAGGTGCAGACGGAACATAAACAGTGGTACTTTGGAAAGAGCCTGGATGGTTTCACACCGCTCGGCCCGTGTATCATGACGGTCGATTCCACTGCGTTTCCGCCGGTGTTAAAACTCCAGTCAAAAGTAAACGGAGAACTCCGTCAGGATTCCAACACGGGACTTTTTATCCATGGAATTGAAGAAGTGATCTGCGAACTTACAAAAGGAATGACATTAAAGGCAGGAACGATCATCGCAACAGGAACGCCGGCAGGAGTCGGCATGGGATTCGTACCGCCGAAATTCCTTAAGACAGGCGATGTTGTGGAGTGCATTATCGAAGGGATTGGAACTCTTAAGAATACTGTTGGGGAGTAAAATGAGAGGGGATTGCTTCATGCATGATCGAATGCGGCAAGAACCGGTGTGACGATAAAAAAGCACATCTCATAAAATGAAAAGTTGCCATGAAGGGAGCAAAAAAGTCAGTCAGAATGACTGGCTGCTCTTTTCGTGGCTTTTTGTTTCACAGGGAAATTCCGGAGGAACTTCCTGTGAAACAAAAAGACATTGTGCGTCTAAGATGCGCACTCGCGTGAAAGAGAAAGATTGTCGCAAACGACCGCGCGGTACAGGACTATGCCGGAGCATAATCCTTTCGGGCATCCAGCTGCCGGTAAATGCCGTCGCAGCAGCAGACTTTGACATAAGGAGAGAACAAAAGTGGAAGATATACGCGAAATGTTGAAAAAGGTGGCAGCAGGCGAATTGTCTGTGGATAACGCTGTCTTGGAACTGAAAAAGGAGCCGTTTACGGCGGCGGGATATGATGATCTGGGATTTGCAAAGCTGGACACGCACCGGAAACTGCGCCAGGGCGCGGCGGAAGTGATCTACGGGGCGGGAAAGACCCCGGAGCAGATCGCCGGGATCGTGGAAGCAATGAAAAAACGCGGGCAGGAGACGATCCTGATCACGCGGGTGGATGAAGAAAAAAGTTTAAAAACAGAGAAACTGCTGTCGGAAATCTATCCGAACGGCAGCGGATACCGGTATTTTAAGGATGCGAAGGTCGCGATCTGCGGAAACTTCCCGGAAAAAGACGGCGTCGGCACGATCGTCGTGGCGACCGGTGGGACCAGCGATATCCCGGTGGCGGAGGAAGCCGCGCTTACGGCCGAGGCACTCGGAAATCAGGTGGAGCGCCTCTATGATGTGGGAGTTGCGGGACTTCACCGCCTGATGTCCCATATGGATTCGATCATGAATGCCCGCGTGATCATCGCGATCGCGGGGATGGAAGGCGCACTCGCAAGCGTGATCGGCGGTCTTGCGGACTGTCCGGTGATCGCGGTGCCGACGAGTATCGGGTATGGGGCGTCCTTTGGAGGTGTCTCTGCGCTCCTTTCGATGCTGAACTCCTGCGCGAGCGGCGTCAGCGTGGTAAATATTGATAACGGATTCGGAGCCGGGTATCTGGCGAGCATGATGAACCATATGCGGGGATGATATTGGAGATAAGCGGAGGTATTTCGAATGAAAACATTATATTTTGACTGCGGAATGGGCGCTGCGGGAGACATGCTGATGGCGTCCCTCTATGAGATCTGCCCGGACAAGGCAGGATTTTTAAAGACAATGAATGAGATGGGGGTGCCGGGACTCTTTGTTGAGGCAGAACCGGCTGTGAAGTGCGGGATTACTGGAACGCATATGAAGGTGACGATCCACGGAGAGGAAGAGGAGAGCGTGGATGTGGATCTGCAGGAGCATGTACACGACCACGCAGAGCAGCATGACCATGATCATCACGAACATTGCCACGACCACGACGAAGAGGCGGGGAACCATCACCACCATGAGGCTGAGGTCCATCACCATGAGATGGCCGCTGATATGGCGGACAATACTCACATACATGCATACGACCATGATCACCAGCCCGATCATGACCACCATGATGAGCACGACTTCCATCACACTCATACCCACGAGGAAATCCACACAGAAGAGCATTCCGGCCACCCACACCATCATCACGCAAGTATGGCCGGGATTTCTCATATTATTGAACATTTAAATCTGCCTGATGAGGTCAAAAAGGATGTTGTTGCGGTTTACCACTTGATCGCCGAGGCAGAGTCCCACGTCCACGGTAAGACTGTCGAGGAGATCCATTTCCACGAGGTCGGCACTGCGGACGCGATCGCGGATATCGCCGGAGTCTGCCTCTTAATGCATATGATCGCCCCACAGAAGACCGTCGCATCCCCGATCCATGTCGGAAGTGGAAACGTCCGCTGTGCGCACGGGATCCTGCCGGTCCCGGCTCCGGCAACCGCCTTTATTTTACAGGGACTTCCGATCTACAGCGGTACGATCAGAGGAGAACTCTGCACGCCGACGGGCGCAGCGCTCTTAAAACATTTCGTGACAGAATTCCGGGAAATGCCGGTGATGCGGACATCCGCGATCGGCTATGGTATGGGAAAGAAAGACTTTGAGCGCGCGAACTGTGTGCGCGTTCTTTTCGGTGAGACGGAAGAGTGCGGAGATGAGGTAGCAGAGCTTTCCTGCAATCTCGATGACATGACCCCGGAAGCGCTGGGCTTTGTTCAGGAGATCCTGTTTGCAGCAGGCGCCCTGGAAGTCTATACGATCCCGATCGGCATGAAAAAGAGCCGCCCGGGCATTCTCCTGACCTGCATGTGCCGCTGCGGAGATGAAGAGAAGATGATCTCATTGCTCTTTAAACACACGACAACACTTGGAATCCGTGAAAATATCAGCAGACGCTATACTCTTACAAGAACCATGAAAGAACACGAGACTCCGTATGGCGTGGTTCGCGAGAAGATCGCGGAAGGTTACGGCGTGAAACGCGGAAAACTTGAGTATGAAGACCTTGCGAAGATCGCGAGAGAGCAGGGGATGAGTCTTGGTGAAGTCAGGAAGATCGTAAAAAATAATCAGTAGAGAATGACAATAATAGTGAACTACATCGGCAATTGAATAACCGAGGATTCCGGCTTATTATCCTAAGCGGTGATTCCGGAATTATTACAGTGCATGGACTTCTTCAGCCCATGCACTGTCGATCTTTTGTTTCACAAAATGGAAATATTAAGTCCAACATTGTATCTTGCGCGGCTTTTGTGTCGGGCAGTTTACCATTTTTCTCTATAACCATAAAAGATAGATTCACAGCATAGTTTTTAAGGTTAAACCTGAAAACTATGAAAAAACAGCATGATACAGGATCCGTATCGCCAATAAAAAAGAACCGGCATCTCATCCGCAGATGGAATACCGGTTCTTGTTACATGACGTTCTTATAACGCGCTTATTATAAATTAGCCAAAATATCTCTTTAAGAGACCAGCAAATGCCTTACCATGTCTTGCCTCGTCTCTTGCCATCTCGTGAACAGTGTCATGGATTGCATCAAGACCAGCGGCTTTTGCTCTCTTAGCGAGGTCTGTCTTACCAGCTGTTGCGCCGTTCTCAGCCTCAACTCTCATCTCAAGGTTCTTCTTTGTGCTGTCTGTAACAACTTCGCCGAGGAGCTCTGCGAATTTAGCAGCGTGCTCAGCCTCTTCGTAAGCTGCTTTCTCCCAGTAAAGACCGATCTCCGGGTAACCTTCTCTGTGAGCAACTCTTGCCATAGCGAGGTACATACCAACCTCAGAACATTCGCCGTTGAAGTTTGCTCTTAAATCTTCAAGGATATCTTCACTTACGCCCTTTGCAACACCAACTACGTGCTCGGAAGCCCATGTCATATCGCCGGACTGCTCAGTGAACTTGGAAGCCGGAGCGCCGCACTGCGGACATTTTTCCGGAGCAGCCTCGCCCTCATATACATAACCACATACAGAACATACAAATTTCTTCATAGTATTTTTCTCCTTTTTAAGATTTATTATCTGGGATCAGGGAGTATCAAAATCTCTGATCATAAATGATGCAACATGGATCACAGTTATTTTTAAAAAATAATAGTAACTGTTATCGTTATTATATTCTAATTGACAACGAATGTCAATAGAATTTTTGAATTTTTAGCTTTTCTTTTTCAGACAGTCCTCGCATTCGCCGTAAAAGAAAACAGTGTGGGAGTCAACGCGTCCCGGAAACGGGGCGGAGAGAAGATCCGATGTATCATGAACCAGCTCGAGAGGCATATCAATGATCGCTCCGCAGGTCCTGCATACAAAATGGTAATGTGGATCAGTATTGTAGTCAAAGTGCTCTGAGCCGTCCCCGCTGGAAAAACGCTGGATCTCGCCCATATCCGCCAGAAGATTTAAATTGCGGTACACAGTCCCCAGACTGATTTTTGGATAGTCTTTGCTGATCGTCACATAGACGGCATCGGCGGTAGGATGATCAGTGCGGTTCTTCAGGCATTCCCGGATGGACTCACGCTGGCGGCTGAATTTTAATGCTTTCATGGGAAACCTCCTTTCTGGATCATTTCTAAAATTTAAATAGACAATAATAATGATAATTGTTACTGAAATAATAACATCATAACTTTTGAAAGTCAAGTATCTGTGATAAAAAGTTACAAAACAGAAGAACAAAAATTCCTTGAAAATGAAATGTGAGGTGTTTATACTATTTCTATATCATATTTTCATAAATCAGACATCAACCCCACGAAACGGAGGTAGCTCCATGTATAACAGACACATCCGCCATCTTGTGACAGAGCTTGGAAACCGCCTGTCAGAGAAAGAATTTTTAAAAAAGATCGGCCTCAGCCGCCGCAGTATGCAGCAGCTGTTTGATAAAGACCGCTGGGAAGTGATCTTCGAGAAAGCCTTTCCGGTGACGAGACGCTTTTCCTGCGCGGAAATCCTGGAATTCTGCCGGGAAGATATGGAAAAGCTCGGAAATGAGCCGGAAGAGGGCTGGCTCTCCTTCACTTATAAATATGTGACACACATCCTGTATCCGGATGATGAATTCTCTGCGTCCGCGGCTCCCTGTGCGCCGTCTGCGCTCTACTTCTTAAATGTTCTCCAGTATTTCTTTGATGAAGAACGGAAAGTGATGCCGTTCGATCCATATGATGATTTCCGCTTTTTAACAAAAGAAGAATATGCGCATTTTGAGCGTGCGGATGAATATGAGCACTTTATCCGTGAGTTCCGCGACCAGTACGTCTACGAGATGATGCGGTTAAACCGTGAGGCGACGCCTTTCGAGACACTCGGTCATATCGCGGGTGTCCACTATGTTGCCATGACGGTAGCCCAGGGACTTTATGCGGCAGGCGTTCCGATCGATCTGGCGCTGGCATCCGGCGCGGCGGCCGGCCATGATCTCGGAAAATTCGGGTGCAAACCGAATGAGCGGGTTCCGTATCTGCACTATTATTATACGAACCAGTGGTTTACCGCCTACCATATGGAAGGGATCGGTCATATCGCTGCCAACCATTCAACCTGGGATCTGGAGCTTGACAACATCTCCGTGGAGTCCCTGGTGCTGATCTATGCGGACTTCCGTGTCAAGCAGATGCGCGGCGAGGACGGAAGAGAACTCACGAAGATCTATACACTGAAGGATTCCTTCGACGTCATCCTGTCCAAGCTCGACAACGTGGATGAAAAGAAACGGAACCGCTACCGTGTCGTTTATTCCCGTCTGTACGAATTTGAGCGCTACATGCGTTCAAAAGGCGTGGATGTGGACCTCACAGGCCATCCGGACCCGGCAGAAAAGCCGGTGGACATCGTCCTGCAGTCCGGAAAACAGGTGGTGCGCTCGTTTGTATTCTGGGGGATCGAGCACAACATCGATGTCATGCACCGGCTCGGCACCGAGCGCCAGTTCGGAAACATTCTCGAGGCGGCGCGGAGCGAGAAAGACTGGAAGAATGTCCGCGCATATTTAAACATGTTCAATGAATATTCGATTCACCTGAACCACCGCCAGAAAGAGCAGACGATCAGCTTCTTATATGAGCTCCTGTTAAACAGAGAGGGAGACATCCGCAGGCAGGCGGCGGCCCTGGTCGGAAAAATGTTCGCGGACTTCAACGCCGGATACCGGAAAGAACTTCCGAAAAACATGCCGGATCCGGATGACAAGACGGCTCTGACGCTCTGGGAAGAATACATGGCGCAGCTCGTATGCCCGGACTATCGCCTGACATTACAGCAGAAGCACCGGATCCAGAACTCCTTAAAATTTGTCATGATGTCTGCCATGGAGCGAAGCTCGGAGAAGGTCCGGGAGGAGCTGTTCGGGGTATTTATGAAATGGTTTGACAGAAAACACCGCCTCGTGGGGGATCCGGTCTTCTACCTTTTAGACTGCATCTTTTCCCTGCCGCTCGATCTCAGCAGCAAGGATGGACATCTGGAGAGCCTGATCAGTTTCGTGATCGAACACATGGAAGACGAGGATGAGAAGATCCAGATCGCTGCGGTCCGTGTCCTGAAAGTTTTGACGCAGGCGGTGACACCGGAGAGCGCGTGCTACCGGCTTGCCTGCGATGCGGCGAAAAAGATCGATCCGAAGACGATCACACTCCTCTTCCTGCAGTACCGGATCTTTACAAATCTGCGCCTTGATACGAGCAGACAGAGAGAAGTCCTGTACGGACATGACGTGGTTAGCGATATCTTCCTTGAAAACCTGAAATCGGCGACCCCGTGGATCTTAAAATCCGTCAATATCAAGTTGCTGGCAGATCAGGTGGACCATGGAAAACGAGAGCATCTGCTCCATATCTGTGCCCACTTCTCGAACCTCATCAAGGTCAGTGAGCAGGTCGGAGTCCGCCACGATGCGGGACGTGCACTCCTGCGCCTGGCCCACCTTCTGACGACGGACCAGAGGAACGAGATCGCGGTCGAGCTATTAAAAGGCCTGGAAGTCGGCGAGTACGAGTTCTCGAAGTATATTCCGGAATATCTCGGCGAATTTGCCTTGTGGCTTCCGCCGGAACAGCTCGATGACATTATTGAGCGCCTGCATATCCTGCTCGCGAACGGAAATGAGCGGATCGTGTCCGTCGCACTCGACACACTGGGGATCATTCTGGAGTGCTATTCCAGATATCCGGTCCGCTTCCAGGAGCCGGATGAGATCGCCGAGGACCGGAGGATGAAGATCCTGGGACTGATCTTAAGCTGCCTTGCAAACTACAGAGAACAGGTCCGCCAGGAGGCGCTTCTTGTGATCGGGCAGCATATTTTCGGCTCCCAGATCCTTGCAGAGCGCGATAAGAACCGGATGTTCTCTCTGTGTGCGAAAAAACTGCTGTTCCTCCTGAATGAGAATAAAGGCGGAGAGCTCAGCCTCTACTACCGTGCGGCGACCTTGTCCCACATCGGACGTTTCATCTCCCGCTACCAGCTCTTCGGCGGTGACGTGGAGACCATGACGAGAAATAAAGTGGCATTCTTCCCGGGGACCTTCGATCCGTTCACCCTGTCCCACAAGGAGATCGCCAGAAAGATCCGTGAACTCGGATTTACGGTATTTCTCGCGGTGGATGAATTTTCCTGGTCGAAGAAGACCCAGCCGCATCTGGTTCGCCGCCAGATCGTGAACATGTCGATCGCGGATGAATTTTATGTGCATCTGTTCCCGGACAACACGCCGGTCAATATCGCGAACCCGGCGGACCTTCGCAGATTGAAGGAAATGTTCCCGAATGAGGAACTCTACATCGTGGTCGGATCGGACGTCATCCACAATGCAAGTTCCTATAAGAAAGAGCCGGAAGAAAATTCGATCCATTTCTTCAATCACATCGTATTCCGACGGGCCGGAGAAGCACATCCGACCGAGGTCTACAATGAGATCAGGGGAGAAGTCGTGCAGCTGGAGCTGCCGCGCGAGCTGGAAGATATCAGCTCCACAAAGATTCGAGAGAACATCGATAACCACCGTGATATTTCCAGCCTGATCGATCCGGTTGTTCAGGAGTACATTTACCATAAGGGAATGTACCTGCGTGAGCCGGAGTTCAAGCCGATCCTGAGAGCGAAAGCGATCGCTTTTGAGAATGCCTCCGGAAGAGACCATGCGGTCCTGGACGAGCTCGGAAATACCGTCCTCTACGGACATCCGGATGCCCAGGCGATTTTCACGAGGATCCAGGTGGAGAACGACAGCCTGCTGATCCTGAGGAACACCGTGGAAGGCGAGCGGCCGGTCGGTTTTGCAAGCTACCGGGAGATCGGGAATGATGAGCTGTACGGAGTCTTAAAGGACATGGAGCTTGCGAATCTGGTGCGCGGAAAGAGCAGCCGGGAGATCCTCCTGATCACGGGGATCTACGCGAGAGAGGAGAATACCGGGGACAGCGAGATGATCCGGGATGCCGCACAGCAGCTCCTGGTGGAGGTCGTTGCGAAAGAGCTGGAGAAGAATTACAGCTTTGCGCTGTTCGTGGCAGAGCGCGGAACGGCGGCGAAGCATGTCGTGTACGCGCTGGAAAGACAGGGCTTTGTGCGTCCGCACCTGGCAGACGAAAATGACAAGAGGACGATCTACCTGGTCGACATGCATGAACCGCTCATGTTCCTGCATAACCTGGAGACAACGATCAAGGAACCGTTTGCCAGCAATCCGGCGGTCCTCAGGGCAATCGAGAAGAATCATAAGAAACTGCAGATCGCGATGACGAAGCTGTATCCGGGAAATCTCGTCCTTTCCTTATCCTCCGGAGTCATGCATCACCGCCTTGTGGACAGGATTACGTCGCTGAACGATGTGCCGAGAGAACCGCTCGTTCCGAGACGGCTCGGAAAGAACATGTGCGTTCCGTTCGGCAAGATCCTCAGAGGAAAAGTTGTCCCGAATACGGTGACAAAGACGCTGCACACGGATAAGGTCTATGAGCCGGATCTGGAAAGCTACACGATCGAGCCGTTCCCGTATTATTCACCGTTAAACAGTCAGATCGAGACGATCCGTTCCTTCGACCGTCCGGTAATCCTGGTCGACGACCTTGTCCACAAGGCAGACCGTCTCCGGGTACTCGTTCCGAAGCTCAGGGAGACGGGGATTCCGATCAAAAAAGTCGTTGTCGGAGTTCTGTCCGGCTACGGGCGGGATCTGATGCAGCAGCTGAAGGTGCCGGTCGAGAGCATCTACTCGATGCCGAATGTGCGCCAGTGGTTCGTGGAATCGACGCTGTACCCGTTTATTGGCGGTGACACGGTGCGCCGGGAGGAAATGAAAGTTGCGGGACTTCAGCCGTCCATCAACATGATCCTGCCGTATGCGACACCGAAGCTCTCCGGCTGCAGCAGGGAGGCACTGGTGGAGTTTTCGGCCTGCTGTATCGAGAATTCCAGGGATCTTTTACAGGTCCTGGAGGCGGAGTACCGGAAACAGTACGCGAAGAACCTGACGCTGTCGCGCCTCTCCGAGGCAGTCATCCTGCCGCTCTGCCCGGATAAGGGAAGCTGCATGGAGTACGATGAGAATCTCGCGGCATCGGTTTATCTGGAAAATGATCTGGAGATGCTGCAGAGGATGAGAAAGTTTATGGTAACGATCCAGTAGGTCTGTGTATTGACTGTACTGACTGTAAAAACGGACTTGCAGGAAAAAGTCTTGTTGACGGAAGGTGTTATGAACCAGAGATACACACCGGCATCGACCGGGGCAGAGATATCTTAATGGAGTTCTGCCTGCAGATATGAAACTCGCGAAGCGTGTTTTCACTTGTTGATAGTAAAATAGAGAGGGGCATCATAAAATGGTTACATATTATAAGATCGGGGATGCGTTCTGCGCGTCCGTTCACGGCAATCTGCCGTATGAAAAAACAGAAAAACCGGCAGCGGGAACGAAGCTTACCTGGCTGTTTACCGGAGCTCCGGGAAGCCGCCGCGCGTCATTTCTTGTCGATCACCCGGCGGAACTCTTTGCAGAAAAAGAGGATGTCAGCTGGTTAAATACAAACAGATTGGATGCGTCCGCAACTGACGGACAGATCGGGGAGCTCCCGCAGGAAGTCATGGACCAGATCAAGACCGGGACACTCCGCGCGGTCAACGCATCCCATCCGAAATTTAAGGAAATCCTGGCATACGAGCCGAAAGACGGCAAAAAGCGTGTCCATGTGCTGGCGATCGGCGATGTCGGAAGCATGCTTTTGACAGGACTTCACCTTCTCGGCGGAGATGTGATCTCCTCGATCGGGATCTGCGATATCTCCGACAAAGTGACCGCCCGCTGGGAGTTTGAGGAGAACCAGATCGCATATCCGTGGGACTACGACGCGATGCCGGAGGTGGATGTCGTGGCCCCGGAACATCTTTTTGACTGCGATGTGTTCGTATTTGTCGCGTCAAAGGGAATCCCGCCGGTCGGCTCCGGCGTCAAGGACGTCCGCATGTACCAGTTTGAGAATAACTCGAAGATCATCGGCCATTACGCGAAGATGGCGAGAGAGAAGAACTTTAAGGGACTTTTCTGCGCGGTATCTGATCCGGTCGATCCGCTTGCAAAGACCGCATTTCTCGAGAGCAATAAGAATGAGGCCGGGGAATATGACTGGATGGGACTTCTCCCGGAGCAGATCCAGGGATTCGGTCTCGGAGTCATGAATGCCCGGGCTGCATACTATGCAAAACGCGATCCGAGATTCAAACAGTTCCTGACAGAGGGGCGTTCCTTCGGACCGCACGGACAGGACCTTGTCATTGCGGATTCCATCGAAAATTACAACGATGAGCTCTCGAAAGAGCTGACAAACCTGACTGTCACCGCAAACCTTCACATGCGCGCCATCGGCTACAAACCGTTTGTCGCACCGGCATTCTCTTCCGGCGCGATCTCGATCTTAATGACGTTGAGAAAACAGTGGCACTGCGGATCCGTCTTCCTCGGCGGCGTCTACATGGGCGTGAAGAACCGCTATACGGATCATGGAATCGAGACGGAGGCACTGGCGCTGCCGGAAAAGCTGTACGAGAGGATCGAATTTGCGGCGGAGAACCTGGCGAAGATCGTGTAGAGGATGGGGAACGCATATTGTTTCTTTTTTATAGGAGAGTGAGACATCATGGAGAACGACAGATTACTTGTATTGTACCCGCAAAAACGTGGTTCGGAGAAAGAGCGGGCGCGGCTGGATGAGGTTTTAGAGGCGGCACTGGACGGGATCGATGCAGAGATCGTGGAGAACATGGATCTCCTGGAACAGGACCCGGAAAGATACCGGGGACGGCGGCTCCTGTTCGCAGTTCCGCTCGGAAAAAACGGCATCAACCGCGGTTACTATGAAGTCCTCGCCTGGCTGCGCGGCGGTGAACAGGTCCTTTCCGGTGCTGTCGGCGGCATGATCATCGATGCGGAGAGTGAATTTTACACGAAAGCGACGGCGCGGGAGTTGGCGGTCGCGGCGAACCGTGCCGGCTGCGCGTTTGTCGGACGGCCGCTGGTGGAAGGAACTGCCTCTCTCGACAACTATCTGATCCAGGCTGCGAACATGAACACGGACCGGTTCGGTGCCTATAAAAAGAGTGCGCAGATCCTGGCTCATGAGATCCTGGAGACAGAGTGGGAGCCGAAGAAAGAAGCACATCTGCTGGTGCTCCACGCTTCCAACCATAGAACGTCCAATACGCTGGCGATCTGGCAGAAGGTGAAGGAACAACTGGATGATCGGATCAAGATCCAGGAGGTCAACCTGCGGAACGGTACGCTTGTGGACTGCTCGGGATGCCCGTATCAGATGTGTCTGCATTTTGGTGAACAGGGAAAGTGTTTCTACGGCGGAGCCATGGTGGAAGCAATCTATCCGGCGGTCAAGTGGGCGGACGCGATCCTGCTCCTCTGTCCAAACTATAATGATGCGCTTTCGGCCAATATGACGGCCTTCATCAACCGGCTGACGGCGTTGTTCCGTACAACGAGATTTTACGATAAGGCGCTGTTTGCGATCATCGTATCCGGATATTCGGGGAGTGATCTCCTCGCCGGTCAGCTCGTCACGGCGTTAAACATGAACAAGACGTTCTATCTCCCGGGCAACTTCTGTATGATGGAGACGGCGAACAACGCCGGAGCGGCGATGAAGCTGCCGGGGATCGAAGACAGGATAAGGGAGTTCAGTGAGAGAGTCACGGATACATTGTTGGAGAAAACGCAGAAATAAAGATAAGTGAAAGGCAGACTGAAAATAGAACTGTATAGGTATGGCGGCACAGAAGAGAAAACTGTGCCGCCATATTTTATCTCAGTCAGATAAGACTTCCGCATTTTTGGATGGTGGATAATACAGATTCATCTTAGTGGGAGGAGTATGATCTCTGCTCGACATGAATTTTGAGATATTGTAATAATTGCACAACCTATGCATATATGTACAATTTAAAAGTATAATCATGCACAAATAATCGCAACAATTTTATAATTTTAAGTAATTGCACATCAATACTTTATATTATGGAAGCAAACACGGCTGATTGCGATAAAGATAAGAAAAGAGTCGAAATTTCAGACGTTTACCAAAATTAACAAAATTTGTTGCAAAAGTTACAGACGCGCTGTATAATAAATTCGTAAGCTTCCTTTGTTAAAAACTGAACAAAGGAACAGAAAAAAGGAGGTAGAAAGATATGAGAAAGAGATTTTCCGCAGCAATTGCCCTTGCACTGTCCTGTGCGATGATGTTGACTGCCTGCTCCGGCAGCAAACCGGCAGAGACAACCGCCGCCGCAGCTGATACAACAGCAGCCGCAGCAGAGACAACCGCAGCCGCAGCTCCGAGTGGTGACGTTCAGAAGCTGACAATGGGAACCGGCGGTACAACCGGTACATATTACGCGTACGGCGGCGTAATCGCGAATGTCCTTAACAGCAAAGACATCGGTGTAAACATCAATGTACAGTCCACCGGTGCTTCAAAAGCAAATATCTACCTTGTAAATGACGGTGAAGCAGATCTCGCAACGGTACAGAACGACGTTATGGATTATGCTTACAACGGAACCGACCTTTTCGCAGAAGAAGGTGCAGCAAAAGACTTTACAGCAGTTGCAGCCCTCTACGCTGAGGTTTGCCAGATCGTTACATCCGGTGATATCAAATCCGTCGACGAGTTAAAAGGCAAGAGAGTATCCGTTGGTGACGCCGGATCCGGTGTTGAATTCAACGCTCGTCAGATCCTTGAAGCTTACGGCATCTCCTTCGACGATATCCAGGTCAACAACCTTGGTTTCGGTGATTCCGCAGATGCATTAAAAGATGGCAAGATCGATGCTTTCTTCTGTACAGCAGGTGCTCCGACAACAGCGATCGTAGAGCTCGCTACAACAAACACGATCAACCTTCTTACTGTAGACGATGAGCATGCAAAGATCCTTGCTGATGCACATCCGTTCTACACAACTTATAGTATTCCGGGCGGCTCCTACAAGGGCGTTGACGACGATGTACAGACTGTAGCGATCAAAGCTACTCTGATCGCATCTCCGAAGCTTTCTGAAGAGACCGTTTACAATATCACAAAAGCTATCTTCGAGAACAAAGATGAAATCGCTGCTACCCATGCAAAGGGCGAAGAGCTTGATCTCGATTATGCAGTTTCCGGTATTTCTGTTCCGTTCCATCCGGGTGCTGAGAAGTACTTCAAAGAAGTTGGAGCGATCAAGTAATTACCTTGAAAAACAGGAAAGCAAGATTCTTTACAGCGGCGGCAATAATCACGGCAATTATTGCCGCCGTTCTTGCATATACCTTTCGAAGCGGGGACTGTCTGGTCTTAAGGAACGGGGACACGAATGAAGAGCTTGCCCGCTTCCGGGTAAAAGAGGGGGATGAATTCTCAGTGACGTTCATCCACTCGGTCAATCAGTATCCGCTGACGGATGTCTACCAGATCCGCGACCATAAAATCTATGTGGTCCGCACCATCTACAACAATTTTGGCGCGGGCGTCCAGACGGAGCTCGAGGATGGGCAGACACTGACGTATGATGAAAACGGGGAGATGGTCATTTCCGGATTTGATAAGGAGATGCCGTATCTTTCGTACATCGTGGGTACGGTCTCGGACCATACACTCACGATCCATGGAAAAGAAATCAGTCTGAGGGAACTCTGCGGGCGAAACAGTAAAGTAGAGTTCTCGTGTGAACATAAAGGACTCTGAGACAGAAAACGTGAACAAAAGGCAGAAAGCATTCCGGAACTCTTCAGGGGTGTGAGGGAGGAAGAACGGAATGTGAAAAAAAGGAGGGATTTGTATGGCAGAGAAAGACAATATGAAAGTCAACACATCTCCTGTTGCGGATGTTGAGACCGGTACCGCGGAAGACGTCGAAGCCATCATGAAAAAGTATGATCGTGAATCGAATACCCGAGTCTGGGAAGGCGTTCCAAAACAGGTCATCCGCTATCTTCTGGCAGCATTTTCACTGTTAATGCTCTACATGAACCTGTTTGCAAACTGGGATGAGCGTGTGCGCCGTTCTCTTTTTGTAGGCGTTGTTATCATCCTTTCGTTCCTCATATATCCGATGAAGAAAGGCAGCACAAAGAAAAATTCGATCCCGATCTACGATATTATCCTCATGGTACTCGGAGCGGGTGCTTATTTCTACTTCGTTATCAACTTTAAAACGATCATCGGTCATGCGACCCGAATCAGCCAGACGGAGGTTATCGTCGGCGTGATCGGTATCCTGATCCTCGCAGAGACCTGCCGCCGCGTTGTCGGTATCCCGATCCTCTGTGTAGCGACATTCTTTATCTGCTACGCATTCTACAACGGACTCGGACAGGGCAGAGAATTTGCAGTCGTTTTAAAATCTGTTGTATACAACCTGTTCTACACGACAGGCGGTGTCATCGGTACTCCGATCGGTGTCTGCTCGACGTACATCGCACTGTTTATCCTGTTCGGTGCCTTCCTTGAGGCGACGGGAATTTCCGAGTTCTTTATCCAGCTCGCAAACTCCTTAGCAGGCGCTTCCACCGGCGGCCCGGCAAAGGTAGCCGTTATCTCCTCCGCTCTCTGCGGTATGGTATCCGGAAGCTCTGTTGGTAATACCGTAACAACCGGTTCCGTAACGATCCCGTTAATGAAAAAGACCGGTTACGAAGGCGAATTCGCAGGAGCCGTTGAGGCAGCTTCCTCCACCGGCGGACAGATCATGCCGCCGATCATGGGTGCCGCTGCATTCTTAATGGCTGAGATGGTAGGCGTCCAGTACGGCGAGATCGCGATGAGAGCGATCTTCCCGGCACTTCTTTATTTCACAGGTATCTTCATCACAGTACACCTGGAAGCAAAGAGACTTGGTTTAAAGGGTATCCCGAAGGATGAGCTCCCGAAATTCGGACCGTTATTCCTTCGTCAGGGTTATCTTCTTATTCCGCTGGTTGCCCTTGTTGCAATGGTTATGATGGGCTACACGATGTCCCGTGCAGCGATCATCGCTACCGCCCTTGCAATCCTTGTCAGCATGCCGAATAAAGAAACAAGAATGAACCCGACAAGATTCATCAACGCGTTGGAGGCAGGTGGTAAGAATACACTTTCCGTAGCTGTTGCCTGCGGCGTTGCCGGAATCATCGCCGGTGTCGTAACAATGACCGGTCTTGGACAGCTTCTGATCTCCGCAATCGTCGGTGTTGCCGGTGACCGCGTGATCGTAGCTCTGTTCCTTACTATGTTAACCTGTATCGTTCTTGGTATGGGCGTTCCGACAACTGCAAACTACATCATTATGGCTACCACATGTGCACCGATCCTTGTAAACGGTATGGGAATCAACAAGATCGCTGCCAACATGTTCGTATTCTACTTCGGTATCGTAGCAGATATCACACCGCCGGTTGCTCTTGCAGCTTACGCAGGATCCGCGATCGCGAAATCTAACCCGATGAAGACCGCGTTAAACGCATCCCGTCTTGCGATCGCAGCGTTCATCGTACCGTATATCTTCGCATTCAACCCGGCAATGCTCTTCATTGATACCGGTGTTCTCGGAGTTGTGACGATCATCATTACCTCCCTGATCGGACTGTTCGGTGTTGCAGCAGGTCTTGAAGGCTACATGTTTGCGAACCTGAATGTGATCGAGAGACTCTTATCCATCGTCGGAGGTCTCTGCCTGATCATTCCGGGAACCGTGACAGACCTTGTCGGCATCGTTCTCGTCGGAATTTCAGCGGCACTGCAGATGATGAAAAAGAAGAAAGCGGCTGTGGCATAGAAGAAATGGATGAAAGTTATATCGGAGTATATTGCAAAGAAAATTTGCATATGATATAATGGCTAAGAAAGAAATAGAACATAGTTCAAATTTACACAAAATGAAACCCCTCAGAGCGGCATCTCTGAGGGGTTTCTTCTCGTTTTATGTAGTTGAGCATCTACAGGTTAGTTACCGATCCAGTTTACTGTCTAACCATTTGATGATGTAGTGACATACCACACCAGCCATGACAGCAACTATAAAAGAAAAAACATAATCCAAATTTACACCTCCTTTCTGTCACCAGATTGGAGTGGGTAACGAGACGAGTATATCATAGGCAGGAGAAAATTGATAGTTACTCCAGTATAAAACAGAGATAAAAAATAGACTTTTGTGAGGAATATTTGTGTATGAGGAGATCCCTGTTTTCATTGATTTTATCTTGCAAGCGACATTAAAGTATGCTACACTTTCCGTAAAGTTTACCACTGTATCTGCGTAAAGAGAGGAAGGAAAAACGATGGAATTATTATATGGAAGTACCCGCGGCGGGGAGACTGGCGTGACAGCATCCCAGGCGGTATTAAAAGGACTTGCAAATGACGGCGGCCTCTATGTTCCGGAGCGCATTCCGACACTGGATGTGACGATGGACGAGCTTGCCGGAATGACATATCAGGAGACTGCTTATGCGGTAATGAAGCAGTTCTTAACAGACTATACGGAAGAAGAATTAAAATACTGCATTTCCCGTGCTTACGATGAGAAATTCGACACCGAGGAGATCGCTCCACTCGCAAAGGCAGACGGAATGTACTTCCTGGAGCTGTTCCACGGAAAAACGATCGCATTCAAGGACATGGCGCTCTCGATCCTGCCGTACCTTATGACAACAGCTGCAAAGAAAAACCATGCGAAAAATGAGATCGTGATCCTGACAGCAACCTCCGGTGATACAGGAAAAGCAGCGATGGCCGGCTTCGCCGATGTACCTGGAACAAGGATCATCGTATTCTACCCGAAAAACGGTGTCAGCCGCGTCCAGGAACTCCAGATGCTGACCCAGAAAGGTGCAAACACATCCGTAGTCGGGATCGAAGGAAACTTTGACGATGCCCAGACCGGCGTCAAGAAGATCTTCGGAGACAAAGAATTCGCGAAAGAACTGGATGCAATGGGATTCCAGCTCTCCTCCGCAAACTCCATCAATATCGGCCGTCTCGTTCCGCAGGTTGTTTACTATGTATACGCATATGCGAAACTTCTCGCAAACGGCGAGATCGCAAAGGATGAGAAGGTCAACGTTGTTGTGCCGACCGGAAACTTTGGAAATATTCTGGCAGCATATTTCGCAAAACAGATGGGCGTTCCGTTTGGAAAGCTGATCTGCGCGTCCAACGACAATAAGGTCCTGTATGATTTCTTCCAGACAGGAACCTATGATAAAAACCGCGAGTTTATCCTGACCACATCCCCGTCCATGGACATCCTCGTTTCCAGCAACTTAGAGCGCCTGCTCTACTTAAGCTGCGGAAGAGATGCCGCAAAGACAAAGGAACTGATGGAGCAGCTCTCAAAGAACGGAAAATACGAGATCACACCGGAGATGAAGGAGTTCATGAAAGACTTCTCCGCCGGTTACGCAGATATGGAAGAGAACGCGAAGGAGATCAAGAAGGTATTCGACGATACCGGATACTTGATCGACACCCATACAGGCGTCGCCGCAGCTGTTTACGAGCAGTATAAGAAAAAGACCGGTGACATGACAAAGACTGTGATTGCGTCCACAGCAAGCCCGTACAAGTTCTCTAGAAGCGTTATGGAGGCAGTTCTCGGAAAGAAAGAAGATGCCGATGAGTTCGCCCTGATCGACGAGATGGAACGTATTTCCGGTGTGAAGATCCCGCAGGCCATCGAGGAGATCCGCGATGCGAAGATCCTCCACAACCGCCAGTGCAAGCCGGAGGAAATGGAAGAAACTGTGAAACAAACCTTTTCAAAGTAGGGTAAATCGGTTATAATAAAATTATCATGACAACAGTACCTGTTGGGAATAGATGGCATCTGCTCCGCATATAAATGGAAACAGACGGAAGATCCGGCGGGACAGGCTGTTCTGTCAAAATAACGATTCAAATGGAGGCCTATATGTTAGTAACAGCGAAAGAAATGCTTGAGAAAGCAAGAGACGGCAAGTACGCAGTAGGACATTTCAACATCAACAACCTTGAGTGGACAAAAGCAATCCTGCAGACGGCTGAAGAACTGAAATCCCCGGTTATTCTGGGTGTTTCAGAGGGCGCAGGAAAATACATGACAGGCTTTAAGACTGTAGTAGGTATGGTAAACGGAATGTTAGAAGAGATGAAGATCACTGTTCCGGTAGCTCTTCACTTAGACCATGGTACCTATGAGGGATGCTTAAAGTGCATCGATGCCGGATTCTCCTCCATCATGTTTGACGGTTCTCATTACCCGATCGAAGAGAACGTTGAGAAGACAAAAGAACTGATTCGTATCTGCCGTGAGAAGGGAATGTCCCTCGAGGCAGAGGTTGGAGCGATCGGCGGTGAGGAAGACGGCGTAATCGGTATGGGCGAGTGCGCAGACCCGAACGAGTGTAAGATGATCGCTGACCTCGGCGTTGATATGTTAGCAGCAGGTATCGGCAACATCCACGGAAAATATCCGGCAAACTGGAAGGGCTTAAGCTTTGAGACACTTGCAGCCGTAAAAGAAAAGGTTGGCGATATGCCGCTCGTTCTTCACGGCGGTACCGGTATTCCGGAAGATATGATCAAGAAAGCAATCTCCCTCGGCGTAGCAAAGATCAACGTTAATACCGAGTGCCAGCTTGCGTTCGCGGACGCTACAAGAAAGTACATCGAAGCAGGAAAAGACCTTGAAGGAAAGGGATTCGACCCGAGAAAACTTCTCGCTCCGGGCTTCGACGCAATTAAAGAGACCGTTAAGACAAAAATGGAGTTATTCGGTTCTGTCGGCAAAGCTGACTGATCCGTTTAGCTTGCATTATCATGCAGTTAAAGAAATGTTCTCCCTCGCAGCAGGGAGAACATTTTTTCAAGCCAGTATTTTCCTACTGATCAGTGCAGTAGATGCGCAGACTTGCTGAATCGTTACGATTTTTGAACCAAATCCGTCTGATCCTGGCCTTTTTGCGGAAAGAGCCGGAGTATCAGGTAATTGCATACAGGATAAAACGTATGATTTTTCCGACAGCCGTGATCAGCTGTAGCCGTGTGTTTTACGCGCGTGCCGCAGCAAAATGCCCCATACGGCGGCTGGCTATTTATACAGAAACGAGGAGGAGCAGTTTATGAGTGAAAACATCAATGTAGAGGCGATCTTCGGAGAGAATGTGTTCAACGACTCCGTGATGAAAGAACGTCTCCCGAAGAGTGTCTACAAAAAGTTAAAGCAGACCATCGAGGATGGCAGCGAACTGGACCCGACGATCGCTGACGTGGTTGCCCATGCGATGAAAGACTGGGCAGTCGACAACGGTGCGACCCATTATACCCACTGGTTCCAGCCGCTGACCGGCGTGACCGCCGAGAAACATGATTCCTTTATCGGAAATTTTGATTCCCAGGGAAAAGTTCTGATGGATCTTTCTGGAAAAGAGCTGATCAAGGGCGAGACCGATGGTTCTTCTTTCCCGTCCGGCGGCCTGCGCGCGACCTTCGAGGCCCGTGGATATACCGCCTGGGACTGCACTTCCGCGGCATTCTTAAAGAAAGATGCAACCGGCGTAACACTCTGTATCCCAACCGCCTTCTGTTCCTACAGAGGCGAAGCGCTCGATAAAAAGACCCCGCTTCTCCGCTCCATGCAGGCCATCGACAAAGAGGCGACAAGAATCTTCCACCTTTTCGGCCACACAGAAGTAAAGCGTGTTACTCCGTCCGTAGGACCGGAGCAGGAGTACTTCCTGATCGACCGCGACAAATATTTAAAGAGAAAAGACCTGATCTACACCGGACGTACCTTATTCGGCGCGATGCCGCCGAAGGGACAGGAGATGGATGACCACTATTACGGTGTTATCCGCGAGCGGATCGGTTCCTATATGAAAGAGTTAAATGAAGAGCTCTGGAAGCTGGGCGTTACCGCAAAGACCCAGCACAACGAGGTCGCTCCGGCACAGCATGAACTCGCAACGATCTACACAAAGGCAAACCTTGCCGTTGATCACAACCAGCTCGTTATGGAAACAATGAAAAAGGTTGCAAGCCGTCACGGAATGGCGTGCCTGCTCCATGAAAAACCGTTCCAGGGCGTCAATGGTTCCGGTAAACATAACAACTGGTCCCTGGCTTCCGACACCGGCATCAACATGCTGGATCCGGGCGTGACTCCGCATGAGAATATCCAGTTCCTGCTTGTTCTTGCCTGCATTATGAAAGCAGTTGACCGCCATGCGGATCTGCTCCGCCAGTCTGCGGCTGTTCCGGGCAACGACTACCGTCTCGGCGCTCAGGAGGCACCGCCAGCGATCATCTCCATCTTCGTAGGTGAGCAGCTTGAGGATGTGATCGACCAGCTGATTTCTACAGGTTCCGCGACTCACTCAAAGATCGGCGGTACCTTAAAGACTGGTGTTACGACACTTCCGGATTTCGATAAAGATGCGACAGACAGAAACCGTACATCCCCGTTCGCATTCACCGGAAACAAGTTTGAGTTCCGTATGGTCGGTTCCTCCGACTCTGTTTCCTCCGCAAACGTTGTGTTAAATACGATCGTTGCAGAGGCATTCAAGGAAGCTGCCGATGAGCTTGAAAAGGCAGAGGATTTCGACCTTGCGGTTCATGATATGATCAAGAAACTTCTCGCTGAGCACCGCCGTATCATCTTCAACGGCAACGGCTACAGTGAGGCGTGGGTGGAAGAGGCAGAGCGCCGCGGACTCCCGAACTTAAAGTGCATGGTGGATTCCATCCCGGCACTTGTGACCGAGAAAGCGTTCAAACTGTTCGGCGATTTCGGTGTATACACGAAGGAAGAGCTTGTTGCGAGAGCGGAGATCGAGTATGAATCCTACGCGAAATCCGTCAATATCGAGGCGAAATCCATGATCAACATTGCCGGAAAGCAGCTGATCCCGGCGGTTGTCCGCTATACGACAGTTCTCGCACAGTCCTTAAGCGCTGTGAAGACTGCATGCCCGGAAGCTGACAACAGCGTCCAGACAGAACTTCTCATCGAAGTTTCCGACCTTCTCTCCGACATGAAGGTTGCCCGCGCGAAGCTTGAAGACCTGGTAGAAGAGTATCAGCACATCGAGAGCATGGAAAAACGCGCCCACTTCTGCTACGACGAGATCATCCCGGCAATGCAGGCACTCCGCAGCCCGGCCGACCAGCTCGAAATGATCGTCGACAAAGAATACTGGCCGATCCCGAGTTATGGGGATATGATCTTTGAGGTGTGATCACTGTAACATAAAATGGTGAAAATTAGTACATAAAAACACCGCTCTGGGAGGAATGTATGATTTCCTGCCGGAGCGGTGTTTTTTTGTAAACGGAAAAATTCCAAATAATTCAAATTCAGCCCTACTTCGGTCCGCCCGTCTGATACTCGGACAGATTTCCGGAGGACGAAGAACCGGAACTTCCCGGTGTGCTGGTGCTGGATGAGCCGGAGCTGTAGTTGTAGTTCGCGCCGGCGCTTCCAGGGCCGGTCACACTGCCGGTATTTGTATAATAATTGTTATTGCTGCTCGTTCCATTACTTCCGCCAGGACTTACAGTCGAAGTACCTGTACTGCCGCCGGGGGCGGTTGTGGAAGCCGAGCTTCCGGAAGTGCTGCCGGTTGAACCGGATGAGTACCCAGGACCGCCGGTCTGGTAATTTCCAGCCGCCATTCCGGTTCCTGACGAATTTCCGGATGGGCTGCTGGTTGAATTTCCGGTCGGATTCGAAGAAGGAGAAGTCGCAGTCGTTCCTGCATTTCCGCCCGGAGCAGATCCCGCCTGCGTTCCGGTCGTAATTCCATTCTGGCTGTTTCCGGTCGCCGGAGTTCCGGTATAATTACTTCCGTTGATCTGCGTTCCGGACGTTCCAGGCGTGTATACACTTCCCGCGGACCCGCCGCCGATCGCAGACGTCTCACTCAGGCAGACACCGCTCTTATTGAAGGTATAGTTGACATTGTTTACAACGAATGAGCCGTTGGAAACCATCTTTCCATCTGCCGGATTCAGATAATAATACTTTCCGCCGTCGTTCAGCCAGCCTGTGATCATATGTCCGGACTGGTTAAAGTAATACCAGCTCTGTTCGATCTGCTTCCAGCCAACCGACATCACACCGGATACCGTATCCATGTAATACTTGTTCGTTCCGTCACTCTGCCATCCGATGACCATGCGCCCGTCGGTGTGGAGATAATAGAACTTCCCGTCAAGCTGCATCCAGCCGGTCATCAGCTTTCCTTCATTATTGAAGTAATACCAGTAACCGTCAAGCTTTGTCCATCCGGCAGCCATCGCACCACTCGCGTCAAAATAGTACAGAAGCCCATCGATCGTTTGCCAGCCGGTCAGCATCGTTCCGTCCTGTTGGAGGAAATACCGCTTTCCGTCGATATCCGCCCACCCGCGGACGAGCTTTCCGTTGCTGCCAAAATAATAATATTTTCCGTCCATCTTCCGCCAGCCGGTTACCATCGAACCATCGCCGCGCAGATAATAGTAATCCGTATCGATCCGCAGCCATCCGGTTACCATCGCGCCGTTTAACAGATAGTAATATTTCCCATCGACCTGGATCCAGTCCTTTGCCATCGTGCCGTCGGAATTCAGATAGTACCATGCGTCCTCCGCCTGCAGCCATCCGGTCTTCATCTGCCCGGTGGTCGAGAGAAGATAGTAGTACTGGTTGTTTAAGAGGAGCCAGCCTTTATACTGGGTTCCATCCTGATTCAGGTAATACCAGCTCTGTCCGTCATTGATCCAGCCTGTCTGTTTTACATAATTCTTATAATAGTACCACTTGTCCCCGATCAGGCGCCAGTGGTTCGCCGGAAGTTTTCCACTCAGGTCCTTAAAAGAAAAGTTGATATCCACATTTCCACTGATCCCGTTTACGGTTCCCTGGTTTGACGCCTGCCAGAATGCCGCACCCTGGTAGGACGGTTTTGCGTCGTAGCGGGCGATCCAGACATCATAGTGGACCTTCGTCATATCGATCTTATTGTTGATCCAGTAATCATTGGTATAGACCATCGGATAATATCCGGCTGTCTCGACTTTTTTACAGAATGCGTTGATAATATCAGAAAGCTGCGCCGGAGTCAGATTGTTCATCTCCTGTGCTTCCACGTCGAGGACGACAGGATAGGAGATCGGGTAGTCCTTGATAAGGTTCAGGACAAAATCTGCGTCGGATTCCGCCATCGCAGTTGTTGTCGCGTAGGAGTAGAGGTAAACGCCGACCCGGAGACCAGCAGCGGCCGCCCCGCGCACGTTTGTCTCAAAATATGGGTCTACCGCGTTGTTGTAGCGGGCTCCGATCATCGCGAACTTGATATCATCAGCGGCGACTGCAGACCAGTTGACATTTTGCTGCCACTGGGAAACATCGACACCTCGCGACAGGATCCCGGTAAGGACGGAACCATCACTTCCGATATAAGAGCCGGATGCGTTCTTCTGCCAGGCCGCCGCCCAGGCCGGAAGCGCCGGACTCACAGCGGAAAAAGCCATGACGGCACTTAGAAGAAGCGCCGCCGCTCGTTTCTTTTGTCTCATGGAGATCCCCCTTTTAAACTTGTATTTCAATAAGAACGGGGTCAAACAGTCTTTGCCCCGGTATTTTCAATGTAAAAGATCCCGGGACAGCTGGCATTTTATCACAGCTCCATCCCGGGACCATATGGACGTTATCTGCGTATTTTCAGTATAGCATAAAAATACAGATACGTCTTGAAAAAATTCACAGAAAAATGCGGCAACTATTCGGCTTTTCCGATCCCAAGAAATTCCGGCGCAGTGATGATCTTCTTATAAAACTGCTTCGCATACCGGTACATCACGATCGTGTAATCGCCAAATTCCTCGCCGACACTGCTCTTATACACTGCCCACAGGCACCACAAAAATCCGCCGAGAGCGATATATGCGTAGTAGACGAACCGCTCCTCGGAAGTCGGCTCCCTGTGCAGGTAAGTCGTAATGAGCTTTTCGACCTCAAAATCATTATAATAAGAATATATCGCGCACATGCTCACATCGATCAGCGGATCGCACATGCCGGAGTACTCCCAGTCGATCAGGCGGATATCACCGTCCGGCAGGAATAGGAAATTGTCGCACACACTGTCGATATGGGACAGGACCTTCGGCCGGTTCAGACGGTCGAGGCGGTCGAGCAGTGTGAGCATGTGAGCTTTTACTTCCGGATAATCTTCAAAGAGCTTTTTCTCGTAACCGCGGCACAGCGCTTCATAAAAACTGATCCGCTCCCGGATATCGAAAGAATGGTCGACATGGAGCTTCGAATCATGGAGCTTTTCCACAAGCGCCATACATTTCGCCACATCATCCCAGTTGCGCGGATCGCTGTTGCGCGCGCCCTCATAATATTCAGAAATCTTGTAACCAGTCTCCCCGTTCATGTATACAACATGCTCGGTGATCCCGGATCCTTTTACGGCATCGTAGACAGCCTTTTCCTGTTTCCGGTTGATCAAGAGCTCGGTGCCCGGACCAGGAATCCGGCAGATATAGGACTTATCATGGACCTTGAACAGGAAAGACTTGTTGGTCATACCCGTTTTCAGGCACTTGATCCCTGTAATCTCGGATTCCGGAACATGAAGGACCTCGGAGATCAGTTCCATCGCGATATTGTCGGAATGATTCTGGTAGCGCTCATCGAAAAGGCGGAGCTCCTCAAGGTTCTCAAACTCGTACACCTGGTTGTCCGGCTGTTTGTTGATATACATTTCCGGCACCGGGAAGTGATGCTTGCCCGGAAGATGGCTGTCGACCTCGCCGTTTAAGAGGTCTGCGAGAACCTGTTCCCAGTACATCTGCTCCGTTCCCGGGGTATGATAATATTCTTCAAGGATCGGGAAGAACTGTTCCGAAAACTCTTTTGAGAAGAACACCGGACCATACATGACCCAGGAGTCCGCACCGCCGACCTTAACGCCGGTGAGCAGTCCTTTTTTGCTCGTCTCAAGACACCATTCGGAAGTCTCGCCTTTCATAAATACGGAAGAGTACCATGCGCCGCATTCATAAGTGTGGTACATATTATTCCGCATCCAGTTGTCGGACGAGAGAAGATATGTGTTTCTTCCGATAAAACATTCGCGGGCGCGGTAGAGTGTTGTCAGAGTGTTCTTATTGTGATATTCCGGGTTATAGAGAAGCTTGACACCGAATTTGTCGATCAGATACTCGAACTTCTCCTTTAAATAACCGACCACGATCGTGATATCTGTGACGCCGGCCCCATGAAGCTGCTTGATCTGGCGCTCGATCATGCGCTCGCCATAGACTTCTAAAAGTCCCTTCGGCGTCTCAAATGTCAGCGGTACAAATCTGGACCCGAATCCTGCCGCCAGGATCACGGCACTGTCCATCCGGTATTTTCTTAAAAGATCCACACCGCCCTTTAATAAGGAATAAGTCCCCTCAGCCGGATCAAACGTGAAGAGCTCCTGTGCCAACCCATCCTTCACGAGATGGTTGCAGGTCCCGAGCGAAAGATCCATCGCTGCCGCCAGCTCCCGCTGTGTCATCTTGTTGTTCTCATAAATATTTCTGCAGAGTAATCCCAAACGATCCATAGTCATCCTCCGAATCAGTTGAATCATGTTTGCGACACTTATCATGAAACATGCGGCCATGGAAACGTGGGAGAGTGTCCACACGTTTGTGACTGAAAATATATGTTTAATAATAAGGAAGAAACTGATAAAATGAACGTGTTCAAAATAACAAAAACAATAGATATATATGAACATTATAACACGTACTTCCGATAATACAAGATGATATTTTGAATATGAATTTACAATGTTCAAGATATCCACAGTTATGCATAAAAATGAACATGCCATTATGACACATTCCTGCCACAAAGCTGCCACAAAGTGAAAAAACAGGCAAAATGTACTGATATCCGTACAAAAACGCCATAAAATGGCGTTTGTGTAAGAATTTCGTAAGAAAATAAAAACAAAAAAGATATGGAAATTCTTAAGAAATTATACTATAATACCAGTGTATTCGAGGTACAGAGTATTTCTGGAAGTGAAGTAAGATAGTTCCCTTTATTAAAAAATCTTCATTTTTTGTAAAAAAACTATTGATAATTTTACTTATCGGAAGTATAATGGCTTCGTAATGCAATTAGGAATTTCAAAAAGCGTTTCAAAAAAACAAAAGGAGAGTGCATTAATTATGAGAAAGCAGACTAAAATTGCTGCAGTAGTATCCGCAGCAGCTCTGTTAGCATTAGGCGCTTCCATGACATCTTTCGCAGCTTCCAAGGGAACCTGGATGATGGTTGATGGCGAGTGGTATTGCTACGACAAAAACGGTGACGCATATACAAACGTATTCTGCTCCAGCAATGGTAAAGAGTACTACGTAGGAGACGACGGACAGCTCGTTCGTTCCGAGTGGGTTGATTACGATGGTTCTTACTACTTCGTAAACAGCAGCGGTGCAAAGATCACAAACGACTGGAGATTAACAACTCCGTATGATGATGACACAGCTGATGAGGAGTGGTACTACTTCAAGTCCAATGGTAAGAGAGCTGAGAACGAGAAGATCACTTACAAAGGAAAAACATATTACTTCGATACAGATGGAAAGATGCTCACAGGCTGGGTAACAACTGGTGACGGCGCAACATCCGTTAACGAAGCTACCGGTTATGAGAAAGACCACACATTCTACTGCGACGAGACAGGTGCTCGTGTAGAGGGTGCTTGGGTTAAAGACACAGAGCCGGGCACAGATGATGACGATGCAGATGCAGATGAGTACTGGTACTACTTAAAGAAAGCTACCGGTAAGCCGGCAACAGGCAAGCAGTCCAATATCAATGGTCAGATTTACCTCTTCAACGAGGAAGGTCAGATGCAGTATGGTTGGGTAGCTCGTTCTGATTCTTCCACAAAGAACTTTGTTCAGTTAGATAAGGAAGACGAAGAGCAGGATATGATCCTCTTAAGCGAGTATGCAGACAGCGAAGTTTACTACTGTGGTGATGAGGATGACGGACACGCAAAGAAGAATAAATGGTTAAAGACATGGCTTCCGAGCGATACAGAAGAAGAGGAAGATGATAAAGAGTGGTTCTGGTTTGACAAGAACGGTAAACTCTACAGAGCATCTGGTTCTGACGCTACTGTTAAAGCTCAGAAGTATAAACTCGAAGAGGGTGACCTCGTTTATGATGGCGGTAGCATTACTGGCGTAGAGAAGAAGAAAGTTAACTCCAAGGATTACTGGTTCAGACCGGATGGTGTTATGCTTGCTAAGTTCTACATGATTGATGATAACATGTACTACTTCGGTGGATCTGATGACGGTTCCATGAAGACTGGTTCTCAGACAGTAAAAGACAACACTGGTGATTCCTATAAGTTCTACTTCTATACAAAAGATACTTATGGATACAAGAAGGGTGCCGGTGTAGTAGGTAACCAGAGCAACAAGCTTTACTACTATGGTATGCTTATTCAGGCTGATGATTACAAATATCAGTTAGCTACAATCGCAAAAGATGGCGTAGATTACAGCTTCATCGTTAACTCCAATGGTACAATTCAGCACTCCAAGAGCACTGAGTATAAAGAGGATGGCGATGTATTAATCGCAACAGGTATTAAGGATGCATCTGGAAAAGCTACAGAGACTAAGTTTGTAGAAAACGGTCAGTTCAAGTATGCAATCAGCAATGAAGCTAACAACTGGGATACTGTATCTAAGAATGTTGCTGACATTGATATGAGTGGTTTCGTTCAGGGTAAGTAATCCAAGCGATTGATTAAAATTAGAAATTCTAATTGCAAACATGATGGGCAGGAAGTGATTCCTGCCCATTTTTTGCGTAATTTTTGTATAAACGTAAACAGACGGAGAAAAATCTTCGCCTAAATTGTGTAATTAGCACTCATATAGCAAAATCAGGCAGGGAAATAATCCCTGCCTGAAATCGTTTTGCAATTAGAATTTCTAATTCAAGATATTATTGAATATATTACTGGAAGAATTTTCCAAGATCTACATCGATAACATCTTTCTTGATAGTATTTGTATCTTCGATAGCATATTTAGCCTGACCATCTTTTACGAATGTTGTCGGAATAACAACGTCCTTACCATCTTTGTCTTTCTTGGTATAAGCGCCAGTCTTAACTAATACATCGCCGTCTTCCTTATACTCTGTATTTGCAGAGTGCTGGATTGTACCATTGGAGTTAACGATGAAGCTGTAATCAGTACCATTAATCGTAATTGTAGCTACCTGATACTTGTAATCATCAGCCTGAATCTGAAGTCCATACCAGTAAAGCTTGTTGCCCTGATTACCAACTACACCAGCGCCCTTGCTAAGACCGTGCTTATCACCATTCGGAGTCTTGTAGGATGTAGCCTGATCTTTTGTATAGAAGTAGAACTTGTAAGTATCACCAGTATTGTCCTTAATGGACTGGGAACCAGTCTTCATGGAACCGTCATCGGATCCACCGAAGTAGTACATAGCATCGTTGATTAAGTAGAACTTAGAAAGCATTACGCCATCTTTTGTGAACCAGTAATCCTTGGAGTTAACTTTCTTCTTGGAGATAACACCTGTGGATTCATCAGCATCTTTCTTAAGAGTACCCTCATCAAGTTTGTACTTCCAAGCGTCAGATGCTGTTACAGAACCATTCTTTTCTCCGCCTCTGAAGAGTTTACCGTCCTTATCGAACCAGAACCACTCTTTGTCATCATCCTCTTCAGATGTGTTGTCTGGAAGCCATGTCTTTGTCCACTTATTCTTTTTAGCGTGTCCGTCGTCCTCATCGCCGCAGTAGTAAACAGCTGCATCTCCTGCTGCGCCCATAGGCTTCTCATCATCTTCTTTATCGAGCTGAACAAACTTAGCGCCGTTCGTATCTGTAGCAGCTACCCAACCATGCTGCATCTGACCTTCATTATTGAAGAGGTAGATCTGACCGTTGATGTTGGACTGTTTGCCTGTTGCCGGCTTACCGGTTGTTTTCTTTAAGTAGTACCAGTACTCATCCTCATCAGCGCTGTCATCAGATACTCCCGGAGCTGTATCCTTAATCCATGCACCCTCTACACGAGCACCTGTCTCGTCACAGTAGAATGTATGACCATCCTCGAAGCCTGTTGCTTCGTTAACGTTTTCTTTTTTGTCACTTGTTGTTGTTACCCAACCTGTGAGCATCTTTCCGTCTGTATCGAAATAGTAAGTTTTTCCTTTGTAAGTAACCTTTTCGCCTTCAGCTCTCTTACCGTTGGACTTGAAGTAGTACCACTCCTCATCAGCGCTGTCATCATCGTACGGAGTTGTTAATCTCCAGTCGTTTGTGATCTTAGCACCGCTGCTGTTTACGAAGTAGTAAGAACCATCGTACTCAACCCACTCGGAACGAACAAGCTGTCCATCCTCACCTACGTAGTACTCTTTACCATTGCTGGAGCAGAATACGTTCTCGTATGCGTCACCGTTCTTGTCGTAGCAATACCACTCGCCATCAACCATCATCCAGGTTCCCTTGGAAGCTGCGAAAGATGTCATGGAAGCGCCTAATGCTAACAGAGCTGCTGCGGATACTACTGCAGCGATTTTAGTCTGCTTTCTCATAATTAATGCACTCTCCTTTTGTTTTTTTGAAACGCTTTTTGAAATTCCTAATTGCATTACGAAGCCATTATACTTCCGATAAGTAAAATTATCACAAGATGGAAAAAGGCTGGGAAGAGGAGAAAGCCGGCAAAGAAAGCATGTCTGATTTTTCTTGTATGGTCATGAAAAACATGGTATCATGAGGGCAACAGACTCTGAGCTTAACAGATCATAAGGTCAACAAAAAAGTTGGGAAAATCGGGAGAGGAGCGACGAAAATGATAAGTATGAATATCCCTGTCGGGGTTTCGGATTTTGTGGAAATCCGCAGAAACGGGTATTACTATATTGATAAAACAGCTTTGATCGCTGAACTTCTTAAGACGACCGGGACGAAGGTGACGCTGATCACAAGACCGCGGCGATTTGGAAAAACGCTGGGGATGAGCATGTTGGAAAATTTCTTTGATATTCGCAAGAACAGCGAAGAGATGTTTCAGGGGCTTGAGATTGCAAAAAACAAAGAACTCTGCAGCGCGTGGATGAATAAGTATCCAGTGATCTTTCTTTCACTCAAAAATGTGGAAGGGCTGGATTTCCCAAGCGCCTATCAGCAGCTTGTTTATGAGATCAGCTCTCTTTACCGGGAACATGAATATCTTCTGGATAGTCCGGTATTAAGCACACAGGATAAATTCTATTTTCAGCAGATCCGGAACCGGAAGGCGGAAAAAACGGATATCCTGCGCTCTATTCAGTTTCTTTCCCGGCTGCTCGTCAGACATTATGATGAAAAAGTCATCCTTCTGATGGATGAATATGATGTTCCGGTGGCAAAGGCAAACAGCAATGGTTACTATAGAGAAATGCTGGATGTCATGAAAGGACTTTTGCAGGCGTTAAAAGATAACCAGGCGATCCGGTTTGCTGTAATCACGGGATGCCTGAAGATCGCAAAGGAAAGTATCTTTACGGGGACCAATAATTTCGTTTCGGACACGATCACCGACTCACGCCTGAATGAATATTTCGGATTTGTGCAGGATGAGGTGGACAGGATCCTTGAAGATGCTGGGGCAGAAGAACATTCGGAAAGTGTGAAAAAATGGTACGATGGATATCATTTTGGAAATTTTGACGTTTATTGTCCATGGGATGTTATGAACTATATTCTGGAGCTGCAGCATAATCCGAAAGCAAAACCGGCGAGCTATTGGAAGAACACCAGTGACAATGCGATCATACGGTCATTTATTGATTATGCAGGCAGCAATATCACGAAAAAGCTGGAAACATTGCTTTCCGGTGGAGCGATCATTCAGCATATTGATGAAAATTTGACATATGATTATCTGCATTCTTCGGAAGAGAATCTCTGGAGTATTCTGTACCTGACCGGATATCTGACGAGAGCGCGCGATCAGAACTACAATGGGGAACTTCCGGAAGGAACAGTTGCGCTTGTAATCCCGAATGAGGAGATCAGGGAAATCTTTGAGACAACTGTGAAAAAATGGTTTGCTGATTCTGCAAAAATCTGGAATCGCAGCAGATTATTTGAGGCAGTCTGGTCTGGAAATGCGGAGATTATTACCGAGGAGATGGCAAAACTTCTTAGAAAAACGATCAGTTACCATGATTACAAAGAAGACTTTTACCATACATTCCTCGCAGGAATCTTTACAGGAGCCGGTTATACGGTGGACTCCAATAAGGAGCACGGAGAAGGCAGAAGTGATGTCGTAATCTACGACGATACTAATGGGCGTGTCGCGATCTTCGAGGCAAAATATTCGAAAACATCGGACCGGATGGAAATGGATTGTGACCGCGCGATCGACCAGATCAATGATCGGATGTATGCAGATGAATATGCGGATGAGTACGAAACAGTTCTCTGTTACGGAATTGCTTTTTATAAGAAACGGTGCAGGGTGAAGAAAAAATGAAAACAATACAGCCACAGACAGACCGGTCCAAAGGTATGCCTGTGGCTGTATTTGTATTATTTAATAATAATTTCATAAAAAACCCCACAAAAGGAAGGAAATTCCCGGTGGCGCAAGTTGCGGGAAAAGTCGAAGGATGTTATAATATAATAGATTTTTTATGACATACGGGTGGAAGAGAGAAAAAACGATCCACGGTATTTCTGACGGTACATGATACAGACCTTGGAGAGGGTCTATAAACACTACTACTTTATAATACGAGGAAGTAAATCATGGCAAACAGAATAAAGAAGAAAGAGGATACGAAAAGCAGCTATCAGGATAATGTTGCTTTGATCATGGCGGCGTTCACGCTGATCGTACTCTGCGTGCTCCCGCTTGTGTTCCACGATTTCTATTTTGATATCCTGGAGACAAAATATCAGTTTTACAGTGTTGTTGCGATCGCTGCGCTTGTGATCATGGGCGGATATGGTCTCGCAAGCGGAAAGATGCTCGAGTGGTTCTCGAAGTTCAATTTCCAGACATGGAGAAAGAGCATGAGCGTCGGGGACTGGGCGATGGTTGTTTTCTGGTTCACAAACGTGATCTCCTGGATCCTGTGCAAGGACTGGAGATGGGAGGCATTCTGGGGAACATCCGGACGTTATAACGGCGTATTCCTCATGACGATCTACATGATGACATATTTCCTTGTCACCCGTTTTTACCGGTTAAAACAGTGGTATCTGGACGCATTCCTCGCAGTCGGCGTGTTTGTATGCGTGTTTGGAATTACTGACTACTTCCAGATGGATATCCTTGGATTTAAGGTAAATATGATGGATACACAGAAATCCATCTATACTTCCACATTCGGAAATATCAATACTTATACGATCTATGTGGCAGCGCTGTTAGCAATCTCCATGATCCTGTTTACACAGGAGAAAAACCAGAAGAGAATGTTCTGGTACTACGGAAATATGATCCTGACAAGCTTTGCGCTGATCATGGGCAGCAGTGATAACGCATATCTGTCCCTCGCAGCGATCTTCGGTCTGGCACCGTTATGGCTGTTTCAGACAAAGACAGGACTTCGCAGATATGTGATCTCCCTGGCGACATTCTTTACGGTGATCCTCTGCATCAACGGAATCAATAAGGCGTATGCGGCATCCGTTCTCGGGATCGACAGTGCGTTTAATCTGATTGCGGGGACGAAGTTTCTTCCGGTACTTGTAGTGCTTCTCTGGGTGATCGCTGTGGTACTTATCTTTATGAACAGAAAACCACAGGCCCTGATGAACAGGACAACGGACGATTCTATGAATAAGATCGCAGTCTATATCTGGATCGGTGTGATCGCGGTTGTCTGCCTTGCGGTTCTTTTCGTCCTTTATGATGCGAACCTTGGAGGTCATGCAGATAAGTATGGCGCGCTCAGCTCCTACGTTGTATTCAATGATGAGTGGGGAACCCAGCGTGGATATGTGTGGAAGCGCGCGATGGAGATCTATACAAAGAAGCTGAATCTTCTCCAGAAGATCTTCGGATATGGACCGGATACGTTTGCACTGATCATGCAGTATTATTATCCGGGCGAAATGCAGAACGGACGTATGGTGATCTTCGACAGTGCACATAATGAGTATTTACATTATCTGGTAACGACCGGTTTCGTCGGAATGGCGTCTTACCTTGTATTTATGGTTTCTTCGATCGTTGCGATGGCGAAGAAGATCAAGGAGCAGCCGATCGTGGCAGCAGTCATGATGGCAGTTCTCGCGTATGCGATCCAGGCGGTTGTCAATATCAACCTGCCGATCGCAATGCCGATCATCTTACAGCTTCTTGCGATGGGAGTCGGAAGAAAGAAAACGGCCGACAAAGCGGAAGAAAAAGCTGAATAACAGGAAAATCAAAGCAGAGACAAACACAGGGAGGAACGAACAATGCAGGCAGTCATCATGGCCGGCGGAAAGGGAACGAGACTGGCGGCGCTCACAAAGGATGAGATCCCGAAGCCGATGGTCCCGGTTGCCGGAAAACCGCTGCTTTTATGGCAGGTCGAAAGGCTAAAAGAGAATGGGATCACGGATCTGATCATGGTGATCGGACATCTCGGAAATAAAATTAAGGAATATTTTGGCGATGGAGAGCAGTTTGGCGTTTCCATCCGGTATTTTGAGGAGACGGAACCGCTCGGGACTGCGGGATCCTTTTATTATCTGAAAGACATGATCCACGGGGACCGGTTTGTGATGATGTCCGGGGATCTGTTCTTCGATATTGATTTTCAGCGCATGATCCGGTTCCACGAGGAAAAAGGCGCAGTTGCCACATTATTTGTTCATCCGAACGGACATCCGTTTGACTCGGATCTTCTTGTCCTGGATGCGAATGATAAGGTAACGGCGTTCGACTCGAAGCACAATGTCCGCGATTACTGGTATAAGAACTGCGTCAACGCAGGAATTTTTGTGTTTGAAAAGAAGATCTGCGATTACGTGCCGGAGCCGGTGAAAAGGAATCTGGAGAACGATGTGATCAAAGGAATGCTGGACGCGGGAGAGCCGATCTACGGCTATTGCTCCCCGGAGTATGTGAAGGATGTTGGTACGGTTGACCGTGTAGAGCAGACACTGGCGGATATCGCGCGAGGCGTGATCGCGGATAAATGCCTGAAAAATAAGCAGCGCTGTATCTTTATGGACCGTGACGGTACGATCAACCAGTATAAGGGACTAGTATACAAAGAGGATGACTTCGTTCTGGAAGACTGTGCGGTCGATGCGATCCGGAAGATCAACCAGTCCGGAAGACTCGGGATCGTGATCACGAACCAGCCGGTTGTTGCGAGAGGTCTCTGTGGGATCGAAGATGTGGAAAATATCCATAAGAAGATGGAGACACTGCTCGGAAAAGAGGGCGTGTTCTTAGACGATGTTTTCTTCTGTCCGCACCATCCGGACAAAGGATACCCGGAGGAGAATCCGGCTTATAAGATCCCGTGCGAGTGCAGAAAGCCGAAGACCGGGATGATCGAGAAGGCGGCGGAGCGGTTCAACATTGACCTCAAGGAATCCTGGATGATCGGGGATACGACGATGGACATCCAGACAGGCGTGAATGCGGGAATGCGGACAGCGCTTGTGCTGACTGGGGAAGCCGGGAAGGATAAGAAATACGACGTGAAGCCGGATCTGGTGTGTGAAAATCTGCTGGATGCGGTGGAGAAGATCTTGAAAAGCGAAGATCGTTAAGATAAAATATGAAAACTCAGCAGAAGAGAACAGTTAAATGTTAGGAATTGCTGAGTGAAAACGTCAGAAATAAATGATATATAGCTGCGTAAAATTAAATGGACAAGAGATATCAGCATCGCAGCGAGGGTACTGGCTTGTTTGCCATAAATTTTGATGGACAGAGGCGATGCGAGCAGCCAGAGAGTAAACGATTGATAGAGTAAATCACAGGAGAACAGAAAAACCATGATCATTACACAGACCCCTTTCCGCATGTCTTTTTTCGGCGGCGGAACGGATTTCCCAGACTTTTATAAGGAACACGGCGGAGCCGTCATTTCCACGACATTTGATAAATATTGCTATGTAAATGTGCGTCATCTTCCGCGTTTTTTTGACTATTCGACCGAGCTTTCCTACTCAAAGATCGAGCGCGTGACAGATGTCAACGACATCAACCACCCGGCGATCCGCGAGGCGATGAAGTATCTGGATATGCAGGAAATCCGCCTGACTTACGAGGCAGACCTTCCGGCGAGATCCGGACTCGGAACGAGCAGTTCCTTCGCAGTCGGCATGTTAAACGCATTCTATGCATTAAAAGGAAAATATGCGGATAAGAGAAAACTCGCAGATGATGCGATCTACTTAGAACGTGTCCTCTGCAACGAGAGCGGTGGCGTTCAGGACCAGATCGCGGCGGCATTCGGTGGATTAAACAGGATCAACTTCAATGCAGACGGATACGAGGTAAATCCGGTGATCATCTCCCCGGAGCGGAAGACACAGTTAAACAATAACCTGATGCTCTTCTTTACCGGATTTTCGAGATTTTCCTCCGATATCCAGCAGACAACGGAGAAAGCGCTTGTCGATAAACAGGCACAGCTCCTTGAGATGCTGTCTCTTGTCGATGACGCGGAGAAAGTACTGACTTCCAAGACGGACCTCAACGAATTCGGTCGTCTTCTCGACTATACCTGGAAGCTGAAACGCGGAATTTCCAACCGGATCTCCACGGATTCCATCGACGGACTTTACGCGAAAGGAATCGAGGCCGGTGCGCTCGGTGGAAAGCTTCTTGGAGCCGGCGGCGGCGGATTCCTCTTATTCTACGTTGAGCCGGATAAACAGGAACAGGTCCACAAGGCGATGGAAGAACTCTTATATGTGCCGTTTGAGTTTGAGAATAGTGGTACGAGAGTGATCCATTATACACCGGAGACGTATGAGAAGAGGTAGAGTGAGAAACGGGAAGTTGATGTGAAATCCAGTTTCAGATCGGAAGAAATTAAAAAGAAAACATTATCAGGTGGCCCAGTATCGTGAAACAAGCATATTCAGTTTTGATGTCGGTATATCAAAAAGAAAATCCGGAATATCTCCGGGCGGCGGTGGAGAGTGTTCTGGGGCAGACGGTGCCGCCGGAAGAGGTGGTGCTGGTCTGTGATGGACCGCTGACAGAGGCATTGGACGGAGTGATCGCGGAGTATGCGAGGCAGGAAATTGCTTTTCGTGTAGTCCGCCTTCCGGAAAACGGCGGTCTTGGGAAAGCGCTAAACGAAGGACTCAAGTACTGCTCCTGCGAGTGGATCGCACGGATGGATACGGACGATCTTTCGACGCCGGACCGATGCGAAAAACAGCTGAAATTTCTGGAAGAACATCCGGAGGTGGACGTGGTGAGCGGAACGATCGCGGAGTTTCAGGGAGACGCGCTCGAAGGAAAAACGGCGGAAACAGCGGTGATCTCCTATAAGACCGTGCCGGAAACACAGAAAGAGATAGCTGCCTATATCAAACAGAGAAATCCGATCAACCATCCGTGCGTGATGTTCCGGAAATCAAGAGTGGAATCCGCCGGGGGATATCAGCCGTGTCCGTATTTTGAAGACTACGATCTATGGGTGCGGATGTACAAAAATCATGCGATGTTTGCAAATCTGCCGGATACACTGCTCTACATGCGGATCAACGGAATGCACCAGCGGCGGGGCGGGATCCGGTATGCGAAGTGTGTGATCGATTTTCGCGTGAAAATGTACCGAAATCGGGTCATCACATTCGGAGAGTTCCTGCCGATGACGGTAGTTCGGGTTCTGGTGAGTCTGATGCCGAATTCGCTGCGACGGTTCTTATATGAGAAAAAATTAAGAAAACAACAGTAGAAGAGGCGGAAAAGCATTAGCAGGGGAATTGCAAATATAGAGGTATGGAAGTGCCAGGAGAAAACGGAAACTGTTAAGATTCCGGATAGTAATGAGAAATTTGCAATTGCTAAGACGCTGGGTATTACGAAAAGACAAACCAATGAATATAGCTGTTGGAGCAGCGGGATTGTGCGTATGAACTGCTTGCGGATTGTGGGAAATCAAACCAGTGAACACAACTGCCGGGACGGAAAGAAGCATATAGCAGGTCAGACAACCGTGAGTACATAAAACACTTCGCAAATAAGAAATTACAAACAGGGGCATGTGAACGGAAAACGGATCACAATGCCCCTGTGGTGTATCAAAATACGGAATTTTCAGTTTGGAAAAGTGCAACTGTGAAAAATAGGATGAAAATAACCCATAAATGGATGGAAGACCCATTTACCCAATATTGCGAAAAGCCCCGTTAGGTGGTATACTGTAATAAGGGTTATTTTGCTTAATTGAACAAACTAAATAAATTGAAGAAAAAATTTTCCAGGATTGCGGCACCGCTTTTGCCGGACCATTCAGAAAATGGTCAGCGACAGAATGCTAAGGGCAGTTGCAAAGACCGGATGAAGTTACGATTAAGGAATCACAAATGAAATGAATGCTAAAAAGATAAATAACAATTTTGAACCATATAAGCGCGTGGTAAAATTTGCCGGATCGGCGATCATCGTGCTTCTGGAACTGGCCGCCTATTATTATGTGTGGATGGACTGCTATAACCGAAATATGACAGTGGCTTTCTGGCGGCGCGGAAACTGGCTGATCGCAGGCGAATATCTGATCCTGTCTCTGGTGTTGCACCGGCTGTACGGCGGTCTGAAGGTCGGGATCTATAAATACTGGACGCTTGTATACTCCCATATGCTCTCGATCGTCGGAGTCAATGCCTTTTCGTATGTTCAGGTCGTTCTGTTCGACAAGAAAATGCATAATCCGGCAGCGCTTTTAGGACTCACTGCTCTGGATTTCGTGATGGTCCTGCTCTGGGCACTTGCATTTAAAAAAATCTATGCGGCGATGTTCCCAAAACGGAGACTTCTGCTGATCTACGGAAAGAAACCGATGTTCCACCTTGTGAACAGGATCGATACCCGCGACGATAAATATGAGATCGCGGAAAATATCTCGATCGACACCGGTCTTGAGAGAATCATCAAACAGGCAGAAGATTATGACGGTGTGATCATCGGAGATATCCCGGCGAGAGCGCGAAACCAGCTCATGAAACTCTGCTATGCGAGAAATATCCGCAGCTATACGGTCCCGAAGATCAGCGATATCCTGCTTCGCACTTCGGTAGAACTCAACATCTTCGATTCCCCGCTGTATCTTTCAAGGAATGACGGGGGATTGGCCTGGGATCAGGCAGTCGTAAAACGGATCGAAGATATCATCGTTGCGGGAGCGATGTTCCTTGTGACGAGCCCGTTCTTCCTCATTATCGCATTCCTGATCTGGAATACCGATAAAGGACCGATTTTCTATACACAGAAACGCCTGACGAAGGACGGAAAGATCTTCCGGATCTATAAGTTCCGGACGATGATCGTCGATGCGGAAAAGAAAAGCGGACCGGTAAAAGCGGGCGAAAAAGATCCCCGTATTCTTCCGGTCGGGCGATTCTTACGCGCAACGCGTATGGACGAGCTTCCGCAGCTGTTAAACATCCTCAAAGGCGATATGAGCCTGGTAGGACCGAGACCGGAACGGCCGGAGCTCGCGAAAGTTATCACAAAAAATATCCCGGAGTTCGAGTACCGACTGAAAGTAAAGGCAGGACTCACCGGATATGCACAGGTGCATGGACGTTACTGCACGACCAGCTACGACAAATTGAAACTGGATCTGACCTATATCCGAAATTACTCGATCTGGCTTGACTTAAAGCTGATCCTTATGACACCGAAGGTCCTTCTTATGAAGGAATCCACGGATGGTTTCGAGGAAGGTCTTTGGGAGGATCCGGCTTTAAAAGAATAGAATGGATAAAAAGATGGGAAAAATATTAACAGTAGTCGTTCCAACTTACAACGCTGAAAAATATCTCAGAGACAATCTGGAATCCTTTAAAATTCCGGAGCTGATGGAAGATCTTGAGATCCTGATCGTCAATGATGGATCTACGGACCATTCCCTTGAGATCGCTGAGGAATATGTCCGGCAGTATCCGGATACCTACCGTGTGATCACAAAAGAAAACGGCGGACATGGCTCCGGGATCAACTGCGGGATTGCAAATGCGCGGGGAACATATTTCAAAGTGGTCGATGCCGATGACTGGGTCGGCGAAAAAGCCTTTTGTGATCTGGTCCGGACCTTAAAGACAAGTAACGCAGATGTCGTCTATTCCGGATTCTTATGGACTTACGACAATGGCGAGACCGACAAGACGAAATTTCAGACAAAAGCGGAGATCACGATCCCTTTTGAAGGCGTGGAATACCAGAAAACGTACTCGTTTGATTCAATCGCGGACAAGCTCTATATGAAGATGCATAACATGACGATCAAGACAGAAATTCTCCGCGAAAATCAGATTCACATTGATGAACACTGTTACTACGTCGATACCGAGTACATCACTTACCCGATCCCGTATGTAAAGACGATCTGCTTTGTGGATGGATTTGTCTATTACTATCGCCTTGGACGGGCGGGACAGAGCGTCGGACTTGAGAAGATGCAGAAGAATGAGGAGAATTACAACAAGGTACTGGAATCGCTGCTGAAATTTTACCGCCAACTTGGTAATCAGGTTCCGTGTACGGAAATCAAAAAACAGTACATTGCAAGACTGATCGCCCGTGTCATTGCCGGCAAATTCAAGATCATGCTCAGCTTTTCACCATCTGCAAAGAAAAAACAGCAGATCAAACAGTATGATCAGAATCTGAAAACTCAATACCGGGACATCTACGACAGCAATATCAACAAGGCAGTCTCACTGCTGAGAAAAACACAGTATCATACATATTATCTGGTAAATCTGATGGTCAGGAGCATGTGCAGATAGAAAATATGCAAAGAGGTTTTTATGGACAAAATCATATCGTTTATCATACCATCCTATAATGTGGAACAATATCTGGAAAAATGTCTCTCGTCCTTTTTGAATCCACAGGCGATCGAACAGATGGAAGTAATCATTGTGGATGATGGATCGAAAGACCGGACCGCCCGGATCGCCGGAGACTATGTAAAACAATATCCGGAGCTGTTTCGCCTGATCTCAAAGGAAAACGGCGGACATGGTTCCGCAATCAATGTGGGAACGGCAGCAGCTGTCGGGCGATATCTGAAGGTGATCGATGCGGATGACTGGGTAGTCACAGAAAACTTAAAGGAGTTTGTCGACAAGCTGGCAGCATGCACAGCGGACGTCGTTTTAAATCCATATCACCAGGTCGATATGAAGACAGGAGAAAAAACGGTCTGGAAAATGTTCCTGGACCGGTATGAAGTGACCTATACATTGGAGGATGTCGTACAAAACTGGAAGAAATTTGACCGTTGTTTTGCATTCCACGGAATCTGTTATAACCGGGAATTTTACCAGAGACACCGCTATGAATTGCCAGAAAAAATCTTCTATGAAGATCATGAATACACAACGATCCCTTGCTCGTATGCGGCAAGTATTTATCCGATCGACCTGTATCTGTATCAGTATCTGGTAGGAAACGCGGAACAGAGCGTATCGGTGACAAACCGATTAAAGCGAATGAGCCATGTGGAAAAAGTAACGGAGGATCTGCTCCGCCATTATAATGCACATCCGGAATTTTCGGATGCAGCGAAGGAATACATCTACAAAAAAACAGAAGGTGTCATTCTAAGCTATTATGTAGCCGGATGCATCATGAATCCGAATAAAAGAACCGGACATAGCGATTGTCTTCGATACAATACAATGATCCGAACTCTGAATCCGGAAATCTGGAACCGCGTCAGCAGGAAGTTCCGGATTTATCTCTGGATGAACCGATTTGGAATTTCATATCCGATGTATGAGAAGATGCTGCATTCCGGGGTTTATAATAAATTGCGGCATAATCATAAACTCGAAAAAGAAAATGAAGCAAAAACGGAGGAGAATCTGAAATAACGATGAGTAAATTCATAAAAAGGCTGGCAACCTTTCAGCACTATAAGCCACTGTTATCGCAGCTGGTCACGAAAGATATTAAACTAAAGTACCGGAGAAGCTTCCTCGGATATGTATGGAGTATCTTAAACCCGTTAATGATCATGGGGATCATGGTACTCGTATTTTCCAATATGTTCCGTTTTGATATTCAGAGCTATCCGGTATATTTGATCGTTGGTCAGACAATCTTTAACTTTGTCTCGGAATCAACAAACCAGGCGATGTGGTCGATCACCGGCAATGCGGCACTTCTGAAAAAAACATATGTCCCAAAGTATATTTTTACGTTATCGAAAGTAACCAGTTCGTTCGTAAACACGCTCTTTGCTTTGGGAGCTATGCTTCTTGTATTCATTATCTGCAGAGTTACCTTTAGCTTAAATATGCTCTTTATTCCGGTAATCCTGATTCAGGTATATATTTTCGCACTGGGATTAGGAATGCTCCTTGCAGCAGGGAACGTATTTTTCAGAGATATCCAGTATATTTACAGTGCGTTTTTAACTGCATGGATGTACGTTACTCCGATCTTTTATCCGCTCAGTCAGCTCCCTGAAAATTTACAGACAGCAATCAAAACTTTTAATCCGTTATACACCTATATCGCCCAGTTCCGGACGATCGTTCTCGATGTAGCCTGCCCGGATATGGGAATGGTTTTATACGGCTTTGTAGTTGCTTTTGTTACGCTGGGAGTCGGTACACTGGTCTTTTTAAAGAGCCAGGATCGTTTTATCCTGTATATTTAATTGAATGAGGACAAAATTATGAATAACGAATATGCAGTACGCGTTGAACATGCCGTCGTGCGCTTTAATATGGCCTCCGAGCGGATCGACAATCTTAAGGAATACTTTGTAAAACTGGTCCGCAGAGAGCTGATGTTCAAAGAATTTTTCGCATTGAAAGATGTAAGCTTTGAGGTAAAAAAAGGAGAGGCCTGGGGAATCATCGGTACAAACGGATCCGGAAAATCGACTTTACTGAAGCTGATCTGCGGGATCCTAAAACCGTATAAGGGAAAAGTCCTGATCAACGGTTCGATCGCCCCGTTGATCGAGCTTGGGGCCGGATTTGATGGTGACCTCACCGCAAGGGAGAATATCTTTTTAAACGGGGCTGTCCTTGGGTACGATAAAAAATTCATGGAACAGCACTTTAATGAGATCGTGGATTTCGCGGAGTTATGGGACTTCCTTGATATGCCGATCAAGAACTATTCCTCCGGTATGGCGGCCCGCCTTGGCTTCGCGATCGCAACGGTCGTAAGACCGGATATCCTGATCTGTGACGAAGTCCTTTCTGTTGGAGACTATGCATTCCAGCAGAAGTGTGAGCAGAGAATGAGTGATATGCGAAAGAACGGGACAACGCTTTTGTATGTATCACATTCGATTGAATCTGTAAAGAGCGTGTGCGATCATGCACTGTGGCTTGATAAAGGGAATGTTAAAATGCTCGGTGATGTGGAAACAGTTGGAGATGCGTATATGGAGGCATTAAGCTAAAGTACGTAAGACACAATGAATATGTAAGGAAAGGGATGCTTTTCGTTATAAAAGCGTCATATGGAAATCATGAAAGACATTAAGATTTTAATTTCGTGCCATAAGCAGAGCATGGTTCCGGATAGCAAGATCATGCTTCCGATCGAGGTAGGCGCGGATTTACGAAAAAAACATATTGAAGGGATTCTTCAGGATAATCAGGGGGAGAATATTTCCTCAAAAAATAAGATGTATTGTGAATTGACTGCTCAGTATTGGGCATGGAAAAATTTAGATGCAGATTATTATGGATTTTTCCATTACAGAAGATATTTAAGCTTTTCTGACAAAAAGCGTCCGGTAGACCAGTGGCAGAATGTCATTGAAGAAAGTCCAGATAGCGACTGCCTGAAAAAATATAATCTGGAGGATGATTATATTCAGAAACTTGTCGGGGAGTATGATCTGGTTTTATCCGAAGAAAAAAATGTGACGAAGATGCCGGATAAGAATCCGTCCGTATATGAACAGTACAAAAATGGAAGATCTTTAAATATTAAGGATATTGATCTGGTTCATGATATTATCGAGGAGAAATATCCGGATTATCTGGATACATTCGAAAAGGTCATGAAAGGGGAAAAAACCTGCCTGTGTAATATGTATATTATGAAAAAGGAACTTTTCCATGAGTACATGGCATGGTTGTTCGATATCCTGTTTGAGTTCGAGAAAAAATCTGATATGAGCGAGTATACCGTCGAAGGATACCGCACACCGGGACACCTTGCAGAACGTCTCCTGACTGTATTTTGCTGGTATACAGAGAAAAAGAAGAATCTGAAAGTAAAGAGACTTCAGACAATCGTTTTTCTGAAAACGGATCAGAAGATGACTTTAGCCCAGGCGAAAAAAACAGCGCCAGCTTTTGCTGAAAACAATGTGGCAATTGCAGTTGCGGCCAATGATTATTTTATTCCATATTGTGCTACGTTCTTAAAATCTGTTGCAGAACATGGAAACAGCAAAAAGAATTATGATATTCTTTTACTTTCTCAGGATGTTTCGGATATCAATGTAAAGAAAATGGAAAAATTGCTTTCCGCATGGGAAAATGTGTCTTTGCGCGTGATCGATCCAAGTGTATTGATCGATCAGTATACATTCCATATTCGCGGACATTTTAGCAAAGAAACCTATTATCGTCTCGTATTACCGGAATTACTTCCGAATTACGATAAAGTTCTTTACCTCGACTCCGATATGATCGCTATGGATGATGTTGCAAAAATCTATGATGAAAATGTTGACAGTTATCTTCTGGCAGCATGCCATGATGCGGATACAGCCGGATTATATAATGGATATGAAAAAGACAAGAAACGATATACGGATCAGGTTTTGAAATTAAAAGAACCATACCAGTATTTCCAGGCAGGAGTATTACTACTGAACCTTAAAGAATTCCGTAAGCGGTATACAACGAAACAGATTCTGGATTTCGCAGTCTCGGAAAACTGGCAGTTACTTGACCAGGATATTTTAAATAAACTGTGTGAAGGTGCTGTCAAATATATCGATATGAGTTGGAACGTGATGGTCGATTTCGCCGGAGTACGAATCAGCCAGATCATTGCACTTGCACCAAGATGGCTGAATGAAATGTATCAGGAAGCCAGAAAAAATCCGAAGATCATTCATTATGCAGGCCCACAGAAACCGTGGTTTGAGCCGGAAATGGATATGGGAATGCAGTTCTGGGAGTGCGCAAGAGAAACCTCATATTATGAGATCATGCTCTCACGAATGAGTGAGCGGCATAGCAGATTAGGAACTGCAAATGCAGGAAGAAAGCATAAGAATATTATTGCAGGCGGAGTGCAGTGTATTTTGGATCATGGGATAGTATATACAATCCACTATCTTCCCACGAGATTCTTCAGAAAAAAATGAATGCTTATATGATATTCATAGGGGATTACTTAGAAAGTATAAGGCTTCTTGTAAAAACATGATATTTTTGGAAAGCATATAATTCTATATAGGGGAGACATATCTGTGAAGGGGAATATTACAATGAATAAAGAATTAAATATCAAAATTTATGTAGTATGTCATAAAGCATCATATGTTCCAAAGAATGTATACCTTTATCCAATACAGGTTGGAGCAAGTCTTTCTAGAAATAAATTTGAAGGAATGATTCATGATAATGAAGGAGACAATATTTCTGATCGCAATAAAATGTATTGTGAACTGACTGCACAGTACTGGGTCTGGAAAAATGTTGATGCAGATTATTATGGATTTTTCCCCTATTATAGATATTTAACATTCGATCCGTCAATTATACACAATGATGAGCGGGGAGATATTGTATATGACAAAATCAGTGATGCAGCGCTCAAGGAGATAAAACTTGATCCGACCAGCATGAAAAACATAATTACTCAGTATGATCTGCTTTCTGTGAGGGGGAGGCAATATCCTCAAACGCAGGAAGAAGATTTCCATAGAGATATTTATCATGAGTATGGTGCTGTTCCATTTCGGCATCAAAAGGATTTGGATATTACATTAAAGATCTTAAAACAGAAATATCCAGAATTTTCAGAGATTGCTGATGAATATATGGAATCCAATATTGCATACGAACACAATATGTTTATTATGAAAAAAGATATTTACAGAAAGTACTGTGAATGGCTTTTTGATATTTTATTCGAAGTAGAAAAACATATTAACACAACATGGTATAGTGTAGAAGAGTACCGTGTTATGGAGTATTTAGCAGAACGCCTTTATGGAATTTACTATTTCTATTTAAAAAAGCAGGCAGGAATCAGGATGATTGAGCTTCCGGAAGTCTTATTTCGGAATACAGCCCCCCACACTGTTTTAGAACCGGTATATAAAGAGTCTGTTCCGATTGTCCTATCCGCGAATGATCGTTTTTCACCGTATTTGGATATTATGATTCGTTCTGTGATTTCCAATGCATCAGAAAAGAGAAATTACGATGGGGCTGTCGCACTAACGTGCGGCAGCTCATTTCATATTCCCAACACAAAGGGGCTGTCGCACTAACGTGCGGCAGCTCATTTCATATTCCCAACACAAAACGCCGAGCTTCGAAAAGCCCGGCGTT
>NZ_JAWQDE010000018.1:0-74988 GCF_036318045.1 Clostridium sp. CM74B_53
ATGAGATATCCCATTCGAAAGAAGTAAGACCCCTTGAAGACGACGAGGTAGATAGGGCAGAGGTGGAAGTGCAGTAATGCATGGAGCTGACTGTTACTAATCGGTCGAGGGCTTATCCAGGAAGGTCAAGTGGAGATTCGAAGGTTGATGATGTTCAATATGTGGTTTTGAAGGTATGTTCCTTCATTATTCCTCGATAGCTCAGTCGGTAGAGCACGCGGCTGTTAACCGCGCTGTCGTAGGTTCGAGTCCTACTCGGGGAGTTTTTTCATACTATCCAATGTGTTCGGTAAACCTGATGAGATGTGGGTCTGAAACGCCCTGGTCACCAGTTCAAATCTGGTAATCGATGGATTCGCGTTTATCCGGTTGACAGAGGCAAGTAAATATGATAGTATATATTTAAGGCCCCATGGTCAAGCGGTTAAGACATCGCCCTTTCACGGCGGTAACACGAGTTCGAACCTCGTTGGGGTCATTTAACTAAATATGGCGACATAGCCAAGTGGTAAGGCGTGGGTCTGCAACACCCTGATCACCAGTTCAAATCTGGTTGTCGCCTCTCTTATGAGAGCCTCAGAATCCTTTATTTATAAGGACTCTGGGGTTTTTTCTTTGTGATTTTGATGTTTGCGCGTGTTTGCGGTCTGAAAACAGTGCATTGTATGAAGATTTACCTATCTATATTCATACAATAAATTGAGTAGAAGGCTTCCTTCTCTTTTTGCTGGAATAGGAGTGGAATTAACATGGAAGATTCTGTTCACAGAAAATATAGTTATTATACGAGCCGTAACCGGCATCTGCTACCGGATATTTGGGGTAGAAGCCATAAATATCATGGAACTTATTCATGAGGGGGATGAAAAAGTCCATATCTGAACGGTATTGGTTCACATCAACAACCGCTATTACTCATCCGCCACACCGACCTGGACATTATACGCCGGGAGCAGCTGGTCATTTCCCATATAGTCCTTTTTGATTCGCATGAAAGTAGCGGAATGATCAGTCTTGGAATAGCTATTGCGTCCATCTCCACAGATTTGGATCTTTTCTACATAGTCATTCAGCTTTGACAGATATTCCTGAAGTTTTTCATAATGGCGCTGCTGGACTGACTTTCGATGTCCTTTCCCAGCGACAAACGTTGTTTCATCCAACTGCCAGATTTCTACGTATTTCGATGCGGCTTCCTTTAGGTATTTTGGCGAGTATTCCGTATTAATACTGAACTTTATCCCTGTGTATTGAAGCTCAAGATTAATTTCCTGAAACAGGGAAGTGATCTTCTCAAACAGGCGGTATCTGGATTTTTCAGTCGCTTTCTTCCATACCCAGGAATACTTGTTTGCGTTGGCTTCAAACTTAGAACCGTCAATATATAAATGTTGCAGGTCCGTATGTTCTTTCTCAAAAATTTTTTGATTGATATCACAGAATAGTTTCTCAATAGAATCGCTGAGTATCTCATTGATAAAATATCCAAAAGTCCGATAGGATGGGACTTCATGATCCATCAGATACATGAATCTTAGATTCACTTTGCAGCTGTCTTCCAGCTCACGAAGAGAAACATATCCATTTGTCATAAATCCGAACAGGATTGTTTTCAGCATACTGACCGGGTTATACCGAAGTCTTCCCACCTCATGTTTCGGGATTTCCTTCAGGTATTTCTCCAAATCGATTTCTCCCATAAATCGATTAAATGTCAGCACCGGATCACAAATGTCCAGATAATCTTGAATTAGTATTGGCAAAACTGCCTGTTTGGGGTTAGAATAAGTGTGTGTTATTTTTTTCATTGCAGATTAATTTTAACACAAAAAGAGGACCTTGGATTCATTATGAATCCTTGGTCCTTCTTTTTTATAGGCTATGTTTTTTCACAGCCCCTTTTTGTTAAAAGTGTTTACACGGTTTTGAAATTTTTGTATGTGAATGTGCCAAGTAGGAAATCCCTCCGACTATAATGGTACTAAAGATACTTCCCATAATAGTGCCTATGATTTTTCCGTTTATATAGTCTCTATTCGTATCAGAAATATCTTTATCAACCGCGTCCCAATCAATAGCTTCCGCCTTAGTGTATTTGATAAGCTCACCGTCATCAGATAGGCTGGTCGCGTAAACTGGCTTCCCGTGAACTGCTTCCATCTGATCTGCAGTAACAATTGCCTCTAGTAACGCTTTATCGTTACTAATAAACAGCTGTGTATGCTGTACTTTATACCAAGTAACAGCATTGATGATCCTTTGATCTGCGATCCGCCGGTGTAATATTCTAACATCAACCTCATCCGGCTCTTCTTCCAAGGAGAATTTATTTATATTACGAAAAATCTGTGGCTGGACCACACAGGAATTAGGGGATCGGATCGGGCTTACCAAGCAAACCATCAGCAATTTAGAAAATGGGAAATCCACAATGAGTAAATTGCAATATATTGGTTTGCGATATATTTTTGAATATGAAATTACTCACTCTAAAGCTCCTTATGTAGAACTCTTAAAAAATGCTATGGATAAATTATTAGACGCCAAGCTAACACGTGAGGAATTTAAAAATTATCAAGCAAAATTTTTGTACGAGGCTACAGCTCCGCAAAATAAATTTCGCAAAAAAGCCGTTTCAAGTATTGCACATGCAGCTACTGTTGGTGCAACAGTTGGTGCTGGCATACTGGGCGCTGGTTTATCTCCAATCGGTACAATCGGCGCCGTTGTCGGAATGACAACACCAATCGGTGCAATTGGTGCAATCGGCGCCGCTACAGGAGCGGTTGCTGGAATGGTTACTGGAGCAACAACTGATTGGTTCGCTCGATTAAATTCAAAAGACGATGATGTAGAAATTTTCCAAGATGATAATATGAACGACTAAGTATTTTCATTATGCTGAAATGCACTGTAAATTTATTTTTTCACTCTATAATAGCAAATTGCACAAAAAGAACGTACATCTTTCTATATGATAACGTTATCAATAAATAGAATAACGTTCTTTATAAATTGATGTGATCTATATTTTCAGACACTTTTTTCTTCCCTAGAAATAAAAATCTTTGTAAAGTATTTCATAAAATTATATGATATACTACTGCTATATAATACGAGGAGGAACAACTGGATGATAAAGATAAGGCGGGAACAGATTGCAGGAATGAATATGCACTATAAATACAGAACTTTGGATTATTTCTTTAAAACGCAGCAGGCTCTCGGAATAAAAAATATAGAGTTTTGGTGTGCAAGACCGCATTTCCTGCTAGATGATTATGGGTTTGAGGATGCGGCTGAATTAAAAAAGAATGCAGCAGATTATGGATTGACAATCGGAGCTTTTTCACCGGAGTGTACGATTTATAATTATGCACTTTGCTGTCATGACGAGACGGCAAGGAAGCATTCAATCGGATATTTTGAAAATGGAATCCGTGCAGCGGCAGAAGCTGGTGCGAAAGTGATGGTACTCAATTGCTGCGGCGGTGCAAGAAATGAAGATCCGAGACGTATTTTTGAACGTGCGGTTCAAACCTTGCGTCGGCTTTCAAAAACTGCTGCGGAAGAGGGGGTTGTTCTTGCAGTGGAAACAGTACGGCCAGAAGACGCAACGGTTATTAATATGCTTCCAGAGCTAAAAAAACTTTTGGAGTCGGTTAATGAGCCGCAGATACAGGCTGCCCTGAATTTGACGAGTGCCGGAGTGGCAGGAGAGTCGATGAAAGACTGGTTTGAAGCATTAGGAGACAAAATATATCATATCCGTTTTGTGGATGGACGTCCGCAGGGATGCCTTGCATGGGGAGATGGTTTGAGACCGTTAGAGGATCAATTGACTTGTCTGGATCAGTACAAATATAAAGGATTGCTAAGCCTGGCACTGAATGATGCACGCTACCTGGAGGATCCGGCTGCAGCCGATCGGCAGAATATGCGTGAATTGGAACCGTTTATAATGGATTAATTGTATGAGGAGGAAGCGAAAATGAAAATAGTTGATTTTGATAAACTTTCGGTATTGAATCTTCATTATTGCCAATATACGTTGGATTATTTCCTGGATTGTATGCAGGAACTGGGAATCAAAAATGTAGAATTGCTGGGAGGGCATCAAGGACTTTGGCTGGATCCAAATGAATATCAGGATCCAGAGCCAGTCCGTAAAAAATTACAGGAACACGGTTTGAAGTGCCCAGTATTTACACCACAGAATTGCCGGTTTGGTTATCAATTTGGTGTAAAAGAACCAGAACTGAGAGAAAAAACATTTGGATTTTTTGCAAATGCGATACGTCTGGGGGCTGCGCTGGGGGCAGACAAGATGGAAGCAAATTCTGGATGGGGTTACTGGGATGAAGCGGAGGAGGATGGGTTGAAGCGGGCAGCTGAGATGCATCAGAGACTTTGTGAGGTCGCAGAGGAAAATGGCGTGACAATTGTGGCAGAGACTTTACGGCCGCAGGAATCAAGAATTGGGTATAGTTTGCAGCAAATGAAACAGTTATTTGATTTAGTCGATCATCCGCGCTTTAAAGTTATGATTGATTTGACAGCAATGTCAGTTTCTGGTGAAACGATTCAGCAGTGGTTTGATGTTTTTGGAAAGGAAAACATTGTACATGCACATTTTCAGGATTGTGATCCCTATGGGCATTACATCTGGGGTGAAGGGAAGAGAAACTTAAGAAAGGATTTAGAGGACATGGTAAAAAATGGATATGAGGGATATTTTACGCAGGAACTGACAGCACCAGCGTATTACCTGGATCCATTTCGTTATGACAAAAGAAATGTGCAGAATTTGAGAATGTACATGGAATAGAGGAGAGAAAGAATATGTGGACAGATGAATTATTTCATGTAAAAAAGCCAATCATTGCACTGTTGCATTTGCGGGCGCTGCCGGGGGGATCCTCTGTATGAAAAAGACGCAACGATGGGAGAGGTAATTGAAAATGCAGCCAGAGAGCTTCAGGCGCTCCAGGAGGGAGGAGTAGATGGAGTTTTGATTGCCAATGAATTCAGCCTTCCGTATGAAAAAAAGGTTTCCTACGTAACTGTGGCAGCGATGGGACGGGTTGTGGGAGAATTAAAAAAAGAGATAAAAGTTCCATTTGGTGTCAATATTGTTTCTAATCCATTGGCGACGATTGACTTGGCAGCAGCAGTCGAGGCAGATATGGGATGAAAGTGAGCTTTAGGGAAAGAAAAAAGATATAAATGTAATCTGTAAATAAGCGGGCACTGTGAAATCTGATAGAGTGAAGGTTTTTGCAGTGCCTTTGTGTGTAGAGAGGAGAAAAATAAGATGGCAAATGGGGTAAGCACAACGCAGATACGAGAATTTCTTGCTACTTTACCGGTTAATAAGGTCTTTCATTTATCAGAAATCATGGAACTCATCGAAAAAGAACCTGGATGAGGGATTTAAAAGAGAAAACCAGTATAATCATACGGGGTGCAATGTCTATGATGGCCATACAATTAAGAGTCAGCCGATGGGGTTCTGGATAAGGGCAGACGTATTGCAATATAAAATGGATCATAGAATTCCCATCTGTTGCATATATGGAGAAGTGGTATGGGATAAAACGGGAGAATGGGTTACGACAGGCGAGAGCCGAACTGGCTGTGTGATGTGTGGATTTGGTTGTCATCTGAAGAAAGAGCCGAACCGAATTCAGAGGCTGCGGTGTTCAAAAAATCCGGTACATCGTCGGATGTGTGAAGGAATTTTAAAAATTGAGAATCATGGAGTTACATATGAGGAGGCGTTGCAGAGGTGCCATATTGCGACAACGATAGAAGAGATTCAGTCGGATGCAGAAGATAAGGGGAGGGCTGCATAAACGAATATTTTTTCAGACGATGATAGGAATTTTAAATGGAGTTTGCTATAATGATAACAACGATGGTTGAAGAGCAGGAAAGGAATCAGGGATGACCGGATTTGTACAGAGCAAAATCGAGTTAGAGCGGGATGTACAGAATGAGCTTCTGAACTGGAAGAATAAACGGCATCATACTGTATTACAAATAGAAGGACCATGGCATGTTGGAAAGACGCATGAGGTCAAGAAGTTTGTATATAGCCATTATAAACAGGTCGTCTATGTGAATCTCGTGCGTGATGAATATGGATTTGAAGATCTAATGCTTACAGATCATTTTATGCGGGAATATTGCAGGAATGCAGGAATTGGTGAGTATGTGGATGATGAAAGTACAGTTCTCGTGATTGATGAGATTCAGGAGCGTGCGAATGTCTACAATGCGATCCGTGATCTGCGGGAACAGCTTGGATGCGACATCATTGTCAGCGGCAGTTATCTTGCCAGAACCGTCAATTCCAGAGACTTCTTCCTTCCGGCAGGGATTGCGTACCTTCAAATGTACCCGCTGTCATTCAAAGAATTTTGCAGAGCATTGAATATAGAAGATATATTGGAAACAATCAGCTTGAAGTCAGAATCCAAGGATGAAGATTATCAGAAACTTGAAGAGGCCTATCAGGTATATCGAAAAATTGGTGGGTATCCGCTGGTTGTCACAACATTCATAGAATCCAGACAGATTGACGACTGTATGGTGGTTCTTGAAGATCTGATTCGTACCTTTACGGCAGAGTCAAGTCGATTCTTTACCAATAGTACGGCACTTAGTATTTTCCAGGAAGCGTATAAAGCAGTTCTGGTGCAGATTGCGGAAGAGGAGAAGGGCACTGGAAAGACATTTCTGGAATTTGTCACGAATTTTGTGAAAGACACGGTAAAGGAACCGGTGAGCAGGAATGAGGTGCGCACAGCGGCTTCGTGGCTGTTATATTCCGGAATTATCGGCTACTGCGATCTTTATAATAATGGGGATGTGACAGATGTTGTCAGCAATCGAAGGGCATACTTTGCTGATCCGGGAATCGCAAATTATATTTCCAGTATGGTTACAGTTCCGAAAGACGCGACCGAGGGAATGTTGACAGAGACATTTGCGTATACAGAGCTTAGTCGCTTGTATCAGGCTGCTCCGGGGAAAAAGCGTGTTCGGGGTGACAAGCCGTGCTTTTCTACCTGTGGAGACTATGAACTGGATTTTGTGGTTGTCGATAAAGATGATGTTCGCTATGGACTTGAGGTAAAGAGCGGAAATAATCGTGCCAAATCTTTGGAGTATTATAGAGATAAGGGTATGGTTGACAAAGGGTTCCGGTGTGCACTTTCTCATGGAGGTCAGGGATCACGCTTTGCAACGATACCGATTTATACGATCGGATGCCGATTCCCCTATGAGACAGTATAAAATGGATGAATGAGTGGACGGGAGGACAAGATGCAAATCGATTTAGAAAGAAAAGCATCTAGTAAATTGCTTGCATGGAAGAATAAACCGAACCATTCTACACTTGAAGTGTCAGGGGCAAGACAGGTTGGAAAAACTTATCTGGTCAATAAGTTTGCGGACCGGGAATATAAAAGAAAAATTTATGTAAATCTTCTGGAACTTTCTGGGGAATTACTGGTGAGCCATTACAGAGATCTCATTCAGAACATGAAACAGGGAGAACGGTATGAGAATCCTGTGTATGAGTTGATTAAACGATATGACCCTACGTTTGTTGATGACTCAGACACGGTTGTGATCATTGATGAGATTCAGGAATCGGTAGATATTTATAACCGGATTCGGGAGTTTACGAGAAATCTGGCGTGTGATTTTATCATTACAGGAAGCTACCGTGGAAGAATTCTGAATGACGACTTTAAATATTCGGCTGGGGATTTGGACGCAATTGATATTCAGACTCTCAGCTTTGAAGAGTTTTTAATGGCATTAGGAAAGGAAAAGCTATACCGGCAGCTGGATTTATATGGAAACAGCAGTGAAAATACGTACCGGGAGCTGGAAGAGCTTTACCATATATACTGCACGATTGGCGGATATCCGGCAGTTGTGCTAACTTATATGGAGACAGGTAGCATCTCTCAGTGCCAATTGACTCTTGAGAAGATCGTTCGCCTGTTTGCAAATGAGAGCCGGAGATACTTTAAAGACATCTTGGAATACGATAGCTATGAGAACCTGTTTACGAGTGTCGCAAGACTTCTTGTGAGGGAAAAAAAGGGATTCGAGGAAGACAGTTTCAGTGAAGAACTTCAAAGCCTTGTTGTGAGAGAATACTCAAGCAATCTTTCAAAAGCTGCGGTAAACCGGGCAATTGACTGGCTCCACAGTGCTGGAATTATTGGATTTGCCGGAAAACTGACTGGATGTGATATTCTGTCTTACAAAGCAAAATCAAGAGCGTTCTTCATGGATCTGGGACTTACAACGTATTTTCTGACCCAGACAGGCTGCAGAGCAGGGGATATTCAGGGAGTGGTCAACGAAAATTTCGTATATCTTGATCTGAAACGAAGAATTTCATATCCAAGGGAGATTGCATTGGAGACCCCGGCGTTTTCTACATGGGGGAAATATGAGATTGATTTCTTCGTAAAGTCAGTTCATGCAGGCCAACACACGTATGCTGTTGAGGTTAAGGCTGGAAAAAACAGTGGAAAGACCGCGGAGGAGATCCTGGAGAAGAGAAAAGCAGATTATGTTCTGTATGCAAAGGGAAATACGCATGGTGGAATCCATGGAAATACTTACACGATCCCGATTTATGGGATAGCGAAGTTTCAGTTTAATTAGAGGAAAGTCGGCAACTAAAGCATTTTACAAATTTTGAGAGCAGAAGCTATGTGGATAGCAACTGCTCTCATTTTTAGTTGGGGCAGCAGGTGAAAATCTATGCATTAGTTGCCTGCTGTAGGTCCTTGCGATATCGATAATAGGTGTTACGGCTGATGCCAATTACTTTCATACAGTCAGTCGGACATAGATCTCCGCCAAAGAGTCTGTCCCGCTTGATGATGATATTTTTTGCCTTCCGTTCCTTTTCTGTAATACAGCGTCCATGTGGACGACCGAGCTTTTTCCCGGATAAGCGGGCAGTTTGCAGACCCTCAATGGTACGCTGACGGAGATCGTCAACTTCTTTCTGTGCCTGGTCAAAGGCGATTTTAATTTGCTTCTCAGCTAATTTCATCAGATACTGCTCCACGCCTTTAAGAATCAGATCAGCATCAGTACCGGTCATTGGAATATCAATCTGAAGAGATTCGCGGTACACAGCAGTATCGATTTGTGGCTCATTTATAAATTCTAATGTAATGCCCCGCTGATAGAGCGCTTTATAGTCTGCAAATCCTTCATCTGAAGTACGGGACATTCGGGAGACAGAGTCGAAGACGATTTTGTCATTTCCTTTTACCATTGAGATCAGATTTACCCATTTAGGGCGGTCCTGCGTTCGCCCAGTATAAACTTCGATGATCATTATGGCATCTGGGTAGCGGGATTTAATATTGCGAATCTGGCGGTCGATGTTTTGGTGCTTGCTGGAAATTCTTGCGTATCCGTATATCAATGAGGTATCCTCCGAGACGTATGATAAAAAGCTTACGTTTATATTATACAATAATCGCTCAGATAATGAAAGATATAAGTGTACGAAAAAAACGGTCGTTTTTTATACAGTTTCAACTTGCGTATATTGCCAATCATCTGTACACTATAAATATAACATTTTTTTCATACAATCGGGAGAGATGTGCATTGAACTATGGATATATAAGGATTTCTACAAAATTTCAGAACGTGGAACGACAGGAGCGCAACATCCGCCTGATGTGTCCGGATCCGAACCTTGTTATCATCAAGGAAATTTTTACTGGTAGCACACAGGATCGGCATAAGTGGCGGAGATATTATCCCAGATTTATGCCTGGAGATAATATCTATTTTGATTCGGTTTCCAGAATGGCCCGTGATGAGGATGATGGAGTAAAGGAGTACCTGGATCTGTATAAAAGAAAAGTGAACTTGTTTTTCTTCGTGGAGCCTGGGATCAACACGGATGTATATCGGGAAGCCTGTCAGATGCAAATTCCACGGACTGGCACGGAGGTTGATATAATTCTGGAGGCCATCGAAGCATATCAAGTGAAGCTTGCAGAAAAGCAAGTCCGTATTGCCTTTTAACAGGCCCAGAAGGAACTGGATGATCTCAGGCAACGAACGATCGAGGGATTAGAAACAGCCAGACGTTCTGGAAAGCAGCTCGGCCGGCCTCGTGGCCGGTGCATCACCGAGAAGGAACGAAAGGCAAAAAATATTATTCTGAAACGTGATACGCTCTTTGGTGGAGATCTTTGTCCATCTGACTGCATGAAAGTAATCGGCATCAGTCGCGGCACTTACTACAAATATAGAAACGACTTATCTAAATTTCCAATTGCATAGTAAAAGGCGGAAATGCATCCATGTGTATTTCCGCCTTAAGTTCCTTTAACATAGGCGACCAGTGATCACCTATTTACATAAAAGATAAAGATATCCATGATAATAAATGCTATTCCAAACACATGGTTAGAAACTTTAAATAATAAGGGAGTATCTTTTTCAAGTATATCTTTTTTAAATTTTGCAAGCATTGCACACTTCAATACGCAGAATACAAAAAAAGCCAAAAGTCCGGTTATTTGTAAATTCTTATAATTGTAATAGGATGCCCATGCAATAAAAATACAAAATAATATCCCTGATAAATTAAAATACGAATAGACATTTCCCTTATATTTCATAGCATACCTCTCAATTAATAAATCTCATAAGATACATAGCCCGGGGTCCAACCTAAAACACCATCGTTTGTATATCCATAGGTATAACTAATATGGAGTACAACTGTATATCCATATATCATACTTCCAGCCGTAAGTAATATATTGGCAGCATAAAGCGCGGTTGCTAAAGTCACATAAGGCGAAGCAGCCATAATTTCACTAGCAATTCCAGCAGCTGTTGCGGCATCGTCAACGTGAATCGTTACATCAATAACGCATGTTTGCCCAATGGATGGGTTCGAAGGAAAAGCTTTCGCCCTTGCGGAATACGGCTGGGTATTTTCATAAGCAAGGTTAACTAACCTTTCAGCTTCAGTTTCTGTAGCTCCGTATTTTGTCATTAATACCTGGATCAGTTCATCCCTGCTGAGAGAATCGAAGTATGCCTGCTCTCTGGCAATTTCCCCGGATGACATGTATAATCTTAATGGTGCAGTTTCTGCAGCCAAGACAGTTGACGTAAAAGTGGTGCAAATAAGAATTGCTGTAAGAATAAGACTCATAATTCTTTTTCTAATTTTTTTTATAAAAGTACCTCCTTGATTTGATAGTGTCAAATTGTGGGGGTGCTTAAAATAAAAGTATTTATTTGTTCATTGGATTCACTCCTTTTATGTTTAAATATAGCGAAATTAAGCATGTGTTTTGTTTTTCTATGTGTAAATTCTATCATAGTTGTTTTAAAAGCGCAATATTAGTAAATCAATCATAAAAATTCTGCAAGTTTTCAGTTGAAATGTAAGAAATTCTTCATTTTTGATGTGGATGTAGTAATATTGTCATTTTACTATTCGCTTAGCTATATCCGCACCTAAGAAAATGATTTTTTGCAACCGATTTATTTCGAGCAGTTGACCTTTCCCGAATTACAAGGTTGCCTTCCATAAAAAAGGGGCTGTCGCAATAGCAAATTCCATATCTTTTAAAAAAGGGATCAGGGTGCATGTATCGGTTGGACGCGGGCTAATATCAATCCATATGATGTATTCAGAGTCCACTCCGTGCTGGATGTTATAAGCAGGTTTTAACTGTCCATTCAGCATCGCATCTTCTTTCATTCTCATGAAGGTCGCATCCGGGTCTGTTTTGGAATAATTGTTTCTATCTCCAAGCGTATACAGTTTTTTCGTATATTCCTTTAGTTTCTCCAGATATTGATCCAGCTGTTCCAGGGATTTCTGCAACTGTGTTTTTCTACGTCCAATTCCATGCACGAACACAATTCCCTCCTGTACTTTGACGCGGCACAACTGCTTTTTTAACCGTTTTAATGTGTGGATGGATATCTGGTCATGGTATACGGTCCTGATTCCATAGAGTTCTTCGCATTCAGCCACAAAAGAAGTTAGTTTTGTGTATAACCGGGCCTGATTTTTCGTAATAGCCCGTTTCCATACAAATGTATATTTATTGGCTGCCGATTCAATCTTGGTGCCATCAATAAAAATGGTCTTTCCCGAAATCTCACCAAAAAGATAGAGCAGATCTGACATTTGGGCAAGAAGAACCTTTGCGCAGGCAGAAAAATGTAGGGAGATAAAACGCGCAATCGTTGCATGATCAGGAGCAGGCATTCCTTCAAGGAGATACATAAAGTTGATATCCCGTTTACATGCTTTTCGGATATCTCGACTTGAGTAGATTCGATTCATTGCTGCATAGATAACGAGTTTCAGCATCTGACGCGGCGTTGCCTGATTTTTTCTGATCCTGCCATAAGTTTTATATAGTTCAGAAAGGTCCATTTCCTCCACAAAGGCACTTACCAGACGAACTGGATCATCAGATGGAATAGAAATCTCTAAATCCAGCGGAAGTTTGATTTGATAATCCAGCGAAAATGAGGTATAATCCCTCTGTATTATTTTGTTTAGTCGCATAAACTGATTATACCACGAACGCCGGGCTTTTCGAAGCTCGGCGTTTTGTGTTGGATATATAAAATGAGCTGCCGCACGTTAGTGCACCAGCCCCTTTTTATTGGCAGAAGCTTCCGGTCGATCAAAAAGGCTTATCTCTTTTATATGGGAAGAGCTCCGGACCCGTGTTCTATTCTATTTATCATCATAATGGCACCGTGGCGAAATATGGTACTCCTTGATTTTGTATTGCAGGCATCTTCGTGAGATTCCAAGATATTCGGCCGTCTTTTCACGATGTCCAGAGCAGGTCTGGAGGGCGGCGATAATTTGGTCGCGGGTAGGCATATTGGAGCGCCTGACACCGGAAATTGTGGCCGGAACGGTGACATCGCCGGGAAAATGATTGGTAATACTGCCTGAAAATGATATCGGGAGTGATGCCTGTGGAATCGGTCCGCTTGGGAAAATCGCAGAGACCGTGGATTTCGTCCCAGGAATATCCTTGCCAGAGTCATGTCGCTCATCGGGAGTAATATCCAGCAGACCATCCGGAATCTGGCTGATCATTCTGGTGGCGCGAGGGGTCATGACGACCATACGCTCCACAAAATTGCGTAGTTCCCGGACGTTTCCCGGCCATGAATAGCGCTGTACTGCGTCCAGAACAGAATCGGAAAATTCCTTTTGAAGATTATACTTTTTTCCAAAATAGTGAAGAAAATGAAGGCACAGGGGAATAATATCTTCTTTACGGTTGTGGAGTGGTGGAATCGTAAGAGGAATGACCTGGATCCGGTAATACAGGTCCTCACGAAATTGCCCTTGCTCCACGAGTTTCTGGAGGTTCCGGTTTGTTGCCGCGATTAGGCGAAAATTGACCTTTTTTGTTTTTGTGGAGCCGATTCTCTGAATACTTTTTTCTTCCAGTGTTCGGAGCAGCTTTCCCTGTACATTGATTGGCAGTGAATTAATCTCATCGAGAAACAGGGTACCACCGTCTGCAGCTTCCACCAATCCTATTTTTCCATCCTTTGCAGCGCCGGTAAAAGACCCTTTTTCATAGCCGAATAGCTCTGCCTCAATCAGATTTTCAGGAAATGCGGCACAGTTGACCGTAATCAGCGGTTTGCCACACCGCTCACTGTGTTCATAGATATAGTGGGCAAGAACTTCCTTTCCGCTTCCAGATTCTCCGTAGAGAAGGACTGTGGAATCCAAAGAAGCCACATTCGCTGCGACGGACAGGAGCTGTTGAAATGCGGGACTTTTCGCCACGATATCCTGCTTTTCACGGACAGCAGGTTCCTTTGTATCATAGTTGATGATCTTATGTTCTTTTAACAGGGAATGATACAGATCTTCAAAAGTCTGTATATCCTGCATCATACTGATCACATACTGGATATTTCCGAATGCGTCGAAGATCGGTATTCCGGTGACCATACGCAGTCGGGTCACTCCATCCATATTGTGGAAATTACGGTAGGTCTGAAGCCGCTTTACTAGCTGCTTTTTTTCCATGACAAGATCAAAGACGCAGACATCCATGATCTTCAAAAAATCATGGACATTGTGGCTGAGAAATTCCGCGCGGGGAATATTTCTCCAGTTGATCAGGTTTGTATTGACAAACAGGTAATTTCCCTGCGGATCGAACAAGGCGATCCCGACATCAATGTTATCGAGTATTTCAGCAAAAGGAAGTAAATTATGAAGTTCAGAATCGGCCATACAGGAGTTCCTTTCATATTTTTCTTTTGTACTATTATATCATACAAAAACGCAGAAATCAGGAGGAAAATTTATGGGGGTCCTGATTCCTGCGTTTTTCTTATAGGAGAAGAAGGGGATTGAGGGTTTCTGCTGGAAAATCAGAGCATTTCGGCAAACGTCTGGATGCGGGTGCGAAGCTGCTCAAAGCTTGTATTTAACGGATCGACTTCGACGGTCAGGCACGGATAACCGGCTTTTTTCAAGTCACCTTCGAACCATGGCTGGTCGTACTCTTCCGGATCACAGAATTTCATCAGGCAGTTGATGACACCGTCAGCATCATTTTCCTTGCAGAGCTCGATTAAAAGAGCACCGCGCGGCTTGCCGATTTCGTGGATCAGGCTGCAGCAGGTCCGATCTTTCCACTGGAGTGCGAGACGCTTGAGTCCGCCGCCTCCGGAAAGTGGGGTATCGGTGCGGATCTGGCGGCTTTCCTGTGCCAGATCATCTCCGACAACGGCGATGTTGTTTGCTTCAAGAATTTCCAGAAATTCTTCCGGTTCACCGGTGATGCCGGTGAGAACGACTTTTTTGCCGGTAAACTTATAGTCCGGCAGCGCTTTGAGAGCCTCATTGATCTCTTTTACGATAGCGGTGTGCTCGGATTTTTCGAAGAAGAATGCGCTCTTCATTACTGCATGACGGACAGTAGGAGTGATAACATCAAGATGCTTGACTGCCAGTGCAGAGAATTCCCGCATAACGGCATTGTGTTCATTATAGATCTCAATGGATCTGCAGAGTGCTTTTTCCGTCATCATCTGACCAGTAGTGGTGGCCAGCATGACAAGAACATTCTCGTACTCGCTGATCAGGTAGTCTGTGCTTGCCGGTGAGGTGCGGTTCTGCGGATATACGATGGGGATCATCGGAATATCCGGAACGCCGAAGCGCCAGTTCTGGGTCATGCAGCGGAGTGTATCGCAGATCGCCGGGATAATAACACCGCTGATTCCTTTATAAGTGCCGTTGAGGCCAAATTCCAGGTCTGCCTGCATGATCGGGCAGGCAAATGCAGGGAGATAACTCTTTACGAGCTTTAATTCGGTGTGACCGCCCCAGAGTCCCATTGGAATCATGCCGCTGGCATGGACGAGTTCCTCCGGAGTGTATGGTTCAAAGCAGCCAATTACTTTTTTTCCGGCTGCCAGATATTTATCGAGCTGTGCCCGGGGATTTTTACAGGCATTCTTAAGACATTCAATATTTGTATGTAAATCAGCCATCTTAAAAGTCCTCCTTATTCTGTTTCATAACTTCCACAAGACCTTGGATGCGCGTTTCAAACTGTGCTTCACTGTAATTTCGGTAGTCAGCCTGATCTCCGTCAAATGCGGTAAACGGTACACCGGCGGCCTTGGAGAGTTGGCGCTGAACTTCCATCATCTGGCAGTCCATAACCTTACAGCTTCGGTTGACATGGTAGATCGTTCCTTCACATCCGAAGCGTTTCAGCGCTTCAAGACGGCGGTCAATCATGGTGCTGGCATTGTCGCCGTTTGTGGAAGCGAAACAGTAAGCCCGTGCCATGCCGTCGAGATCCTCATATTCGATCGCCCATGCTTTTCCGTAACTGGAAGCAACCATGTTGATGCCATATTTTTTTAAGGTGCGGAGATTATGGCTCAGATACGGCCAACAGGCAATGCCGTCCCAGGAGATACGGAACTGTTCCTCGACCGGGAATGTGGAAGTGCCTTCTTCAATATGTTTTTCAATCTCGCTGTTGAGCTGCTCCAAAATTGCGGTGGAGGAAGTCTTTCCACGGTTGCAGACCATTGCAGACATGTAGTTGAAAAGCTCAAATCCACTTAATGGAGAAGGCTTGCGGTCAAGAAGATTGTTGGCGCGTTCCCAGAGGTAGCTGTTTCGCTGACTGATCTTCATGACTTCTTTAAAGCGCTCATCATCCCAGGTCTTTCCGGTAAATTCACAGAGATCCTTGATGAGCTGGTCGATTTGTGCACGTACATAGCGGACACGGGTTTCGGTCACATAATCCCACGGGTTGTAACATGTATCGATAAAGAAGATCGGAATATTCATCTGCCTTGCCAGATTTTCATACCATTTGGTGAGCTGGTTGCAGATATTGTTTGTGAGGAGAAGAAAATCTGGTTTTACCATCTTTCCACCATCCGGAAGCTCCACATCACTCTCGCCATTTAAGACGGAGGCATATGCCAGATTGACTTTCGCATATGCGCAGAGGTCGTTGGAGTAGCCGAGAGGACCTTCGCATTCCTGAAGAAACGGGTCAGCCTGGTGTCTGGCAGCGATTCCTGCAGAATGGTTTTCCGGATAGAGGACATTGAGACCTAAGGTTTCGGCGATTTCCTGCGGGAAGATAGAGGCGGACCAGCCGACTTTCTCGCCGCGTTCTTTTGCGAGGCGGGCATTATCGAAGAGAGCAGCGGTCTGCTCGCCCAACATGATCATGCTCTTCGGCTTTGGACGTTTCGGTTTTGCTGGTGCTGCGTCTGCGGCTGGTGCAGCAGTCTGCGGAGTGCTGGTCTCTATTCTTACGTTTTCTGTATGTTCACTCATAATATTCACTCCTTTGATTTCGATAATTTTTCATAAGCCAGTACGGCTGCGCCGATGGCGCCGGCGGACTGACATAAAGGATCAACAAGGATCGGACATCCCATCTCGCGTTCCATGGCCCGGACAACACCGGTATTTAACGCAACGCCGCCGCTCATGGCCATACAGCCGGGACGTCCCAGCCGGAGAGCCATACCTGCGACACGCTTGGCTACAGAATTGTGGATTCCAGCGGCGATGTCAGCAAGCGGAACCTTGGCAGATAGCTGGCTGATGACTTCAGACTCCGCAAATACGGTACAGGTGTTGCTGATGGTAGCGGGATGTTCACTGGTCTCGGATAATGGACCGAGCTGTTCGATTGGGACATTTAAGACACGCGCCATGACATCGAGAAAACGACCGGTTCCGGCGGCACATTTGTCATTCATTTGGAAAGCGGCAAGCTTTCCCTGCGGAGATATGGTGAGCGCTTTGGCATCCTGGCCGCCAATGTCGACGACGGTGTCCACCTGTGGAAGAAGAAAATGGATTCCTTTTGCGTGACAGCTCAACTCGCTGATCTGGGCGTTGGCTTCTGGACAGGTTAAACGTCCGTAACCAGTCGCTACGGTGTATGTGATCTGGTCTTTGGAGATTCCGGACTGCCTGAAAATCTCGTCCAATGCCGTCTCTGGACCGATGGTGCCGGTTCCGAGCGGGATAACGACATGGGCGGCAATCTTGATGCCGTCTTCCAGAATAACCGTTTTACTGGAGGTAGAACCGATATCGATTCCTAATGTATACATAAAGATTCCTCCTTGATATGGAGTGGCAGCCGGAGACTGAAATGGGGGGGGTATTCCGGCTGCCCTGTCTGGCAAAGGATCTATTAGCGGATATCGCCTGCTTCGTACATGGATTTGATCTTTTCGTCATCATATCCAAGTTCTTTTAAGATCGCAGCCGTATCACATCCGATCGGCCCGGAGATCTTATGCGGGATCTTGTCCGGATCGATGGAGCGGAAGTGGGACGGACCGTTTGTGAAGACGGTCTTCGTTCCGTCGGAGTATTCATAGTGGTAAGCATAATTGTTTGCGATGACCTGCGGATCATCCGGAACATCCTTGAAATGTGCAAGAACTTCGTGCGGCAGGTCATGGGCATTTAAGAGTTCATGCCAGTAAGGAAGCGGATGCTCTTTAAATTTCTCATCGAGAATGGTAACCAGTTCCTTTTTGTTTGCATAATAAGCAGTGGATGTGGAAAATTTCGGATCCGTTGCCAGTTCCGGAAGACCTACAACCTGACAGAATTCCGGGAAGCGGCGGTAATCCACAATGGCCAGATATAGCCATTCGCCGTCGGCTGCCTGGTAGGTATTACTGCAGGCATGGCTGCAGTCCGCATGGGTTCTCGGGAACTTACGTCCGTTGAAACCATTTAAGAGTCCGGTGGATAAGATAAAGGTACCGATCTGGAGGAGGGAAACGTCGACCTTCTCACCTTCGCCGGTGCGTTCTCTGCGGAAGAGTGCTGCGGCGATGGCACCAGAAAGAGCTACGGCAACACTGTGATCACCTAAGCCTGCAACTGTCATCATAGGTGGACCTCCTGCCGGGGCCATATCTGCTAGAAGACCGGTTCTTGCGCAGAAAGCGGTGTAATCGTAGCCGGGACGGTCTTTTTCCGGACCTTTCTCGCCGTATCCGAGGACGGAAGCGTGGATGAGCTTCGGGTAAGCGCCTTTTAACTGATCGTATGTAAGTCCCATTTTCTCAAGAGCCTGCACGCGGTAGTTTGTTAAGAATACATCTGCTGTCTCCAGAAGCTTCATCAGTGCCTGTTTTCCGTCAACAGTTCTTGTATTGATGGAAAGGAAGCGCTTATTCAAGTTTTGCATATCGAAGTTTGGATTGGCGATGTCTGTCTTTGGGGAGAGAGAGGTTCCGGCCTGATCTCTCCAGGCATCACCGTTTGTGGACTCTACTTTTATTACATCAGCGCCCCATTCAGCCAGGATGCGTGCGGTCATCGGGCCAGCCAGCATGGTGGAAAGTTCAACTACTTTAATGCCTTCCAACGGTTTCATAAATCATATCCTCCTTCAAATGATAAATGTCATATCTTCTTATCGTCCTGTAAAATGGGCATCACGTTTTTCAAGAAATGCCGCAGTACCTTCTTTTCTGTCATCTGTCGCAAATGCCACAGTCTGGGCAACGCGTTCAAAGAGAAGACCAGTGTTGATATCGGTGTCCATGCCCACGTTGATTGCCATCTTCGCCATGGTGATCGCAACCGGTCCTTTCTTCATGATCTTCATCGCCATCGCTCTCGCAGCTTCCATCAGTTCTTCGCGGGTATCGCCGGTTACCTGATTGACAAGGCCGATTTCTTTAGCCTCTTCAGCGGTAATGATGCGGCCCGTGTAGATCAGTTCCTTCGCACGTCCGACACCTACAAGACGCGGAAGACGCTGGGTTCCGCCGGCTCCCGGGATAATACTTAAATTTGTTTCCGGCTGTCCAAATTTGGAACGGCTCGTGGCGATTCGGATATCACAGGCCATTGCCAGTTCACATCCGCCGCCGAGGGCGTATCCGTTGATAGCGCAGATAACTGGTTTATAGAGGTCTTCCAGCTGTTTTAAGGCGATAGTAGAAATTCCCTCTAACATTTTTAAAGTTTCACGATCATGGATCTCCTGAATATCGGCACCGCTCGCGAGTGCCTTGTCGCCAGATCCACTGACGATCACGACTTTGATATTGTCATCAAAACGTGCCATCTCAACGGCTGCCTGGATATCCTTCCACATTCCCGGGGTCAAAGCGTTACGTGCCTCCGGCCGGTTGAGTGTCAGATAGAGGATCCCGTCGTTTATCTCATAGAGAACATTTTCAAATCCCATGTAATAGATCTCCTTTCGTTTGCCTGAATCAGGCGAGTTTCCTTTGCGTTTTTATCTAACCATCTATATAGCAAGATGTGTGCCAAGTTTGGAAAGAATGGCGGAAAAGAATGGAATCGGCATTAAAATGGCTGGTCATTTCTATATAGAGGGGAAAACAGAAGAGCTGTTGAGAAAAGATAAAAATGCACAAAAAATAAATATGTGCAATCAATATGCAAATTTTGCACATATATGCACAAACATGTGCAGGGAATTGTGCAAGAAATTGTGCAAGGAAATCATTTCCCATGCACACAGGAGAGGCGGGATGGTGGAAACAGACAAAAAATGAGCGGAATACAACACGGAGAAAAAGAGATGGAAGAAAAAGATGAATTGACATGTATAAGGAAGAGAAACAGATCAGTGCATGTTTTTGATGTGTGGAAAAGAAAAAATGAGAAAGAATGCGAAAAATTGGCACAGTAATTGCTCAATAAAGAGAGCAGAGAGCATGACAAGCAATGTGCAATTTAACAGGAGGATTTTAGAGATGGAAGAAGTTTATATCGTCAGTGGAGTAAGAACTGCAATCGGTAAATACGGCGGATCATTAAAGAATGTTCCAGCTCACACATTAGCTGCGGAAGTTATAAAGGAAGCTGTTAAGCGCGCGGGCATCGAGAAGGATATTATCAACGAGGTAATTCTTGGAGAAGTACGTCAGAGCACAGAAGCTTCCAATATCGCACGTTCAGCTCTTCTGGAAGCAGGTCTTCCGGAGACAATCCCGGGATTTACTGTAAATCGCTTATGTGCATCAGCTATGCAGGCAGTCAATTCCGGATGTCAGGAGATTTGGCTGGGAGATGCTGACTGTATTGTTGCGGGCGGTACCGAAAACCTGAGCCGTGCACCGATTTACCTTCGTGGAACACGTTGGGGCGGAAACAAGAATACGCTGGTAGATTCCAATGTTGAGGCTGGAACAACCGCTCAGCCGTATTCCGTATACGGAAGTGAACTCAGCATGTCGAGAACGGCGGAGAATGTTGCGGAACGTTTCCACATTACCCGCGAGGAGCAGGATGCCTTTTCCATGGAAAGCCAGCACCGTGCCGCGAAAGCCATCGAGATGGGATATTTTAAAGATGAGATCGTTCCGATCGAGGTAAAGGAAAGGAAAAATACATTTATCTTTGACACAGATGAATTTGTAAAACCGACAACGACCATGGAGATCCTTGCGAAGCTGAGACCGATTGTAAAACCGGATGGAACCGTAACAGCCGGAAATGCCTGCGGTTTAAATGATGGTGCTTCCTGTCTGGTCTTAATGAGCGGAAAAAAGGTAAAAGAAACAGGAGTGAAACCTATTGCGAAGATCGTTGACGTGACGGCTGCTGCCCTTGATCCGGAGATCATGGGATACGGACCTGTCGTAGCAACAAATAAGATCTTAGATAGAAATAATTGGACCATTGATGACCTTGATCTTGTGGAATTAAACGAGGCCTTTGCGGCACAGGCGGTTGCCTGCATCAGGGATCTCAAGTTAGATCCGGCGAAAGTCAATATCAATGGAGGCGCGATCGCACTGGGACATCCGCTTGGATGCACGGGAGCAAGACTGATCGTGACTCTGATAAGCAATTTAAAGAGAACAGGAGGGAAGCGTGGTCTTGCAACACTCTGCATCGGCGGTGGACAGTCGATGGCTACACTGATCGAAATGGTGTAGGGAGAAAAATTAACAATTTATATCTTGAGAATTATATGGTGTGAGGTAAAATGTTATGAAAGCAGAAAATATCAAAACCGTTGCTGTCATCGGTGCAGGCGCCATGGGACAGCAGATCGCGATGAACACAGCACTCAACGGACGGGAGAAAGGCTACAAGGTTATTCTTTGCGACAGCTTCCCGGCAGCAATCGAGAAAGCAACAAAATGGACAGCAGATTATCTTGCCGGACGTGTCGCAAAAGGACGTCTTACCCAGGAAGAGGCAGACAAGGTAGCTGCAAGTCTTGTTATTAACGGCGATGTGGATGAGGCGGCAAAGGAAGCGGACCTTGTGATCGAAGCGATCATTGAGGATCTGAATACAAAGAGAGAATTATTCGCCCGTATCAGCAAGATCTGTAAGCCGGATGCAATCCTGAGCACAAACAGCTCCAATATCGTAAGTTCGAAGCTTGCAGATGTGACAGAGCATTCGGAACGCCTGTTAAATATCCATTATTTTAACCCGGCACTCGTGATGAAGCTTGTTGAGATCGTAAAAGGTCCGCATACATCTGATGAGGCAGCGGAAACAGCAAGACAGTTCGCCATCGATACAGGAAAGACCCCGATCGTTTTACATAAGGAGGTTCCGGGATTTGTTGTAAACCGTATCAATGCAGCTGTTGTCCATGAAGCGTTATCTCTCTTAGAGCAGGGAGTTGCTTCCGTGGAAGATATCGATACAGCCTGCGAAAAGGGGCTGAATTATCCGATGGGACCGTTCCGTCTGATGGATCTTACAGGAATCGATGTAAACTATTATGTACGTGTAGACCGTTACGCAGAGAGTCATGATCCGTATGACGCGCCAAACCCATTGGTAATTGAAAAGTTCAAGAAAGGCGAGTTTGGAAGAAAGACAGGAAAAGGTTGGTACGATTATTCGGATAGCAAAAAATAAATACAATACCGGCCGGGAAGACCGGCTGGAAGAAGGGGGTACAATATTATGTCATCCAGCACGATAGCGATTATCATTACCTTTATCACGATGATACTGTTTTTCAGCAATAAATTTGCCATGAGCGTGGTATCCTGTGCCGCGGCATTAGCAATGGGTATTTTGATCCCAGAGATGAAGCTGTCACAGATCTATTCCGGATTCGGCGGAAGTACCGTTGTTATGGTAGCCGGCATGTGTATCGTCGGTGATGCCCTGTTCCAGACAGGTGTTGCCCAGAAGCTTGGCGCAAAGATTGCGGCGACTCCACTGGCAAAAAATGAGCGTGTGTTCATTATGTCTGTTGTTATTATCTGTACACTCATGAGTGCGTTCCTTTCCAACTCTGGAACTATTGCAATGTGGATGCCGATCATTGCTTCCATCGCTGCAGGTTCCAACGGAAAGATCCGTTCCAAGATGGTAATTTTCCCAGCAGGTATTGCCTGTATCATTGGCGGTGGATGTACATTAGTCGGTTCCGTATCACAGCCGGTCGTTAACGGTGTGTTAATGGGAACAGCCGGATTTGAAGAAGGTTTCGGCGTGTTCGAAATGACAAAGATCATGGGACCGGTTGCTATTGTACAGGTTATCTTCTGGGGAACTATCGGTTATACACTTCTTGAAAAGGTATTAAAGCCGGGCAGCCCGGATTTTGATAAGAACAATGCCTTCGCAAATCCGGAACTGTTATCCACAGAAGATAAGGAAAATGTACCGGCATGGAAGGGAACCGTATCATTAGTTGTCATGGCGGCATGTATCGTTCTGTTTATTGCAAGTGGATATAAACCGTTTAAGAGCTATTTCAACATCGCGAATATCGCTATGCTCGGTTCTGTAGTTCTTTTCCTGACAGGCTGCGTGCCGGTAAAGAAAGCTCTCCGTGATCTTCCGTGGGATATCCTGATCTGTATCGGCGCTGTAACAGCCATTGGTACCGGACTTGATGTTTCCGGCGGCGGCGCAGTTATCGCTGACACAGTCCTCAATATGTTCGGCGGTGCAAACGCATCCGTAGTTGTCTTAACCGTTGTTATCTGTGTACTTTCCAGCGTTCTGACTCTGTTCCTGCAGAACAGTACCGTTGCCGCTCTGATGTCCCCGATCGTTATTTCCATGGCGCTTACTATGGGAATCAGCCCGGTTCCGTGGTGCGTAGTCCTTGCGATCGGAACAAACCTTGCGATTGCAACTCCAATCGGTACAGCTGTAAACATGCAGATCCTTCCGGCAGGATATACCTGGAAAGACTTCGGTCTGATCGGTGGACCGCTGTTCCTCATCACGGTCGTTCTGGTATCGATCCTGGCATGTGTAGTATATTTCTAAAAACAGTTTAAATTGAGATCTAAAGCTGCCATAGAGTCGCACAGCGATTTTATGGCGGCTTTTTTGCGCAGTTTTCAGACCAGAAAAGAGACCTTGCAGGAAGCCGTTTAAACGTGGTATACTATAATTTACAGAAAATGGTCATAAAAGACTGCAAAAGATGAAATATTGGAAAGCAGGGGTACAACAATGGAACTGAAGGCAGGAATTTCCTTGCAGACAAAGCAGGTACTTTCACAGATGCAAGTGGAGTCCTTAAACATTCTTGCAATGTCTATGACGGAGCTGAAAGATTTCATGCAGAATGAGGAGATCGAAAATCCGCTGGTAGAGTTTATGGCAGGACGTGGAGAGGAAGCAGCTCCTGTCACATACAATGAGACGGAACGTTTTTATAATGGCACGGAGAGGGAAGACAGCCGGGAAAATGAACTGTATGAGATCGAGGACAGTGAAAAGTCGATCGAGGATCTTGTGAACATGCAGCTTCACTGGAAGCGGATCGGCGAGACGGAGCATAAGATCGTGGACTTCTGTATCCAGTCGCTGGAGCAGAGCGGCTATCTCCTGATCCCGGCACAGGAGATTGCAAAACGATTGAATGTTCCAGAAAAACAGGTCGAGAATGTCCTTGCGATGTTGAAGGAACTGGAACCGCAGGGACTCTTCGCCTCCGGACTGGAAGAATGTCTTCTGATACAGGTGAGGGGAATGGATGAGGAAGAGACATTGTCTCTTTTAATAAAGAACCATCTTCAGGATATTGCGGAGGGGAAGATCAGTACGATTTCCAGGGCGTTAAAGCTGTCTTCTGCGGATGTCCGGAAAATGATTCATATTATCAAGGAGTTAAATCCACGCCCGTTAAACGGAATTGGTGGTGAAAAAGCCCAGTACATTCTTCCGGATGTTCTACTGAGCAACCAGGCTGGACAGTGGAATATTGAACTGAATGATAAGTGGACGGGAAACCTTCAGATCAATGATTATTATATCCATATGATGGAAACAGCCCAGGATCAGGAATTAAAGTCATATTTTGAAAATAAGCTGCGAAGAGCACGGTTTATTATAAATGCGGTGGAACAGCGGCGGGAGACACTCACAGGCATCACCAGAGAGATACTGAAACGCCAGCAGCCGTACTTCCTCGGAACGGGGCAGTTAAAACCGATGACATTGGAGGAGATCGCTGATGCGCTGGAGATCCACAAATCTACGGTCAGCCGTGCGATCCGTGACAAGTATCTGAGGGCACCGTCGGGATGTTTCCTGTTCCGCAGCCTGTTCACTACAGGAATCCCATCGGGAGATGGGAATGGTGACGTGAGCAGAAATGCCGTGAAAGCGAAATTGAAGGAATTCGTTTCTGTGGAGGACAGGAAAAAACCGTGGAGCGATGAACAGCTTGCCGGACTATTGCAGGATGCCGGAATGCCGATCTCAAGACGTACGGTTGCCAAATACCGTATGGAGTTGGGAATCGGTGGGGCGTTCCAGAGGAAGGATGGTTGAGGGAACCGGTGAGCAGGATAAGTGAATGATCTATTTACAGAAGCTTTAAAGATCATTGGAACAGCAGAATCTGTGGAAAAAATAGAAAGCGCAGGAATACCATATGCCATCTGTAATTTTACTTGATGTAGCCGGTGTGATCGTCGGAACACTTGCCGGGTGTGCGATGAAGAAACATATTTCGGGATCTTTAAATGAGAGCATCAATCTTGCTCTGTCAGTAATCTCGGCGGCGGTCGGTGTGGGACTATTGGGAAAAGCGGTCCATATGTCGGCGGCGGTGCTGGCGCTCCTGATCGGCGGTACGATCGGCCATATCATTGGAATTGACAGACGGCTTGCTAATATCTCGAAGCTTCTTCCGGCAACTGGTGGAAGCGAAACAGCACAGACACTTCTGGTTGCCTTTACCTTATACTGTATCAGCACCACGGGAATCATCGGCGCATTGACACTGGGATTTGAGGGAGACACAACCGTGCTCATGACAAAGACGATCATGGATTGTGTTGCGTCAATATTTTTTGCAGGGAGCAGCGGATGGGTCCTCTCACTCATCAGTATTCCGTTGGGGATCATGCTGATGATTTTTTACGGGCTCTCAGAATTCCTGATGCCGCATCTTACGGCTGAGATGATCGGGGATTTTTCAGCCTGCGGCGGCCTGATCCAGCTCTTAAACGCGCTGCGGATCGCGAAGCTTAAAAATCCGCCGGTGGCAGACTATATTCCGTCGCTGGTACTGGTATTTTTTATCAGTATGTTCTGGACGAAATATATGTAAAATTTCACAGTCCGAAGGAGTTTTCTTTACAGACCGCAGAATTAAGAGCGCGGCGGGTTACTGTTTGTGCAGGGCGTGAACAAGTAACAATAGCGGTGTCGAAAAAAATAAAATATAGAGACATAAATACTTGAAGTCTCAAAAGATGTGTACTATAATAACAAATATCCCGCATTGACATGTGTGCAGCGCGGGACATTTTTAGAAATGAGCACGTCAGCAGTTAAAAGCGATAAAGTACGGAAATAAAAATACGCGGTCAGGGATGCGGCAGCCTGATGTTACCGGACTCGGTACAGGGTAAATTGTCGTGAGAAAAATACATTTGAGGGAGAAAATCATGTCATTCAATTACAAAAGTTTACTTCCGACACCGGCACAGATCAAAGCGGAATTCCCGCTGACACCGGAGTGTGTGGAATTAAAAGCGGCAAGAGATAAAGAAGTTGCGGATGTCATTACAGGAAAGAGCGAAAAGTTCCTCGTAATTATCGGACCGTGTTCCGCGGACCGCGAGGACGCTGTATGCGAGTATATGAGCCGCCTTGCAAAGGTCAATGAGCAGGTAAAGGATAAGCTTGTGATCGTACCGCGTGTATACACGAACAAACCGCGTACCACCGGCGGCGGCTACAAGGGAATGCTTCATCAGCCGGATCCGGAGAAGAAGCCGAATATGTATGAGGGACTTGTTGCAATCCGTAAGCTTCATATGCGCGTGATCAAGGATTATGGATTTACAACCGCTGACGAAATGCTGTACCCGGAAAACTACAGCTATCTTTCCGATGTACTTTCCTACGTTGCAATTGGCGCGCGTTCTGTTGAGAACCAGCAGCACCGCCTTGTATCCAGCGGTATGGACGTTCCGGTAGGAATGAAAAACCCGACCAGCGGTGACCTCGGGGTTATGTTAAATGCGGTCTATGCAGCCCAGCATGGCCACGATTTTATTTACCGCACATGGGAAGTTGAGACAAAGGGCAATCCGCTTGCACACACGATTTTAAGAGGCGCAGTCAGCAAACATGGCCAGTGTCTGCCGAACTATCACTACGAGGATCTGGAGCTTCTCTACAGCCTGTATCAGGAGCGGGAACTGTTGAATCCGGCCTGCATCGTTGACGCAAACCACTCCAACTCCAACAAGCGTTATATGGAGCAGATCCGTATCGTGAAGGAAGTTCTTCACAGCCGCCGTCACTCAGAGGAGATCCACAACTTTATCAAAGGCGTTATGGTCGAGAGCTACTTAGAGCCGGGCAGCCAGAAGATCGGCGAGCATATTTATGGAAAATCCATCACGGATCCGTGTCTTGGATGGGATGATACGGAGAAGCTGATCTATGACATTGCGGATGAGATCAAATAAGAGATAGAAATTATCGGTATCAGCGCGCAGAAAGAGTACACTGAGAAGAGTAAATAGAGCGATTGCTGAGCCATCGGAATGAAGAACGAAAGTTACCATTTGGTAGCTATTCATAAAACAGTAGCACAACAAACTGAAACAGGGTAGCTGCCATACAGGGTGCAAAGCAAAACGGGCGTATCGTCTAAACGGCGATATGTCCGTTTTGTTACGCAGTAGAACGCCATTTTGAGGGGTATGATTGGAAAACCGTGTTGACATAAAACGGACATGACGATACCTCCAAAGATACCGCCATGTCCCTAAAAATGGGCGACTTTATCACGTCCCCGTAAATCCAATTCTGCAAAAGGAGAACGGCGGCTTTATCTTCATAAAACTGTCGCCTAAGTTGCAATCTGTCAGCAATCGCATAGGTTGTCAAAAAAGAAAGAGCCGATAACCGCATTTCAAACCTGTGTGTTATCGGCTCTGCGTCTTTGCGTCTGGCTCTATGATAACTGATATATTCATTTGTTGTACGCTAATAAGAGTTTCCTGCTTGCATTTTGGGCAGTATAGGGGAAAGTTTTTTAGTTCGGTATCGCCCCGTATTCTCAACCTTGTTTTGCTCTGACATATGGGGCATATTATCCATTCAGTATTCATGCTAAATGCCCCAATCTTGACTAATCATTTGCTGCTTTACCATGTGGGGGTAAATCTTACCCGCGTTCATCAGTTCCCCCGGCGTTCCCTGTTCGGCAACGGAACCGTCTGAAAGCACAACTACTTTATCCGCGCCGCTTACGGTACGCATACGGTGGGCGATAACAAGTACGGTCTTATCCTTTATCAGCCTTGACAAGGCAGCCTGTATCAATGTTTCATTCTCTACATCAAGGCTTGCCGTTGCTTCGTCAAGTAAGATGATAGGAGAATTTTTAAGGAAAGCGCGGGCGATTGAAATACGCTGCCTTTCACCGCCGGACAGTTCGCAGCCGTTTTCACCAATCATACTGTGATAACCGTCCGGGAGCTTTGCCGCAAATTCTTCACAATTTGCCAGTCTTGCCGCCGCAATCACTTCCTCATCTGTGGCGTCCTTCCTGCCTATTCTGATATTCTCCATAATTGTATTGTTAAACAGCGTCACATCCTGAAACACAATAGAGTACAGCGACAGCAAGATTTCCGGCTCTATTTTCGATATGTCCATACCGCCGACAGTGATTTTTCCTTTGCTTATATCCCAAAACCGAGCGGCAAGGCGTGATACCGTAGTTTTACCTCCGCCGGACGGTCCGACCAATGCGGTAACTTCTCCCTGTTTTGCCGTAAAGGACACGTCTTTCAAAACGGTTTCTCCGGTATTATAGGCAAATCCTACATGGTCGAATACAATGTCATAGCCTTTATTTGTTACATGCTTGCTGCCTGTTTGAATGGGCTGGTCAAGGATTTCGTTCATACGGTTTATGTTTGTTTTGGTGGAGATTACCGCAGCAAGATTTTGTAATGCACCCTCAAGCGGGGCATACAGCCTTGAAGCTACAAGTAAAAACATAAAAAACAGCGGAATATCAATCTCCCCACGAATAAGTAGAGCAGAGCCTACAAGCGCAACCGTAGCAATCCCGAGCTTTAATATCAACGTAGAGGAAACAACGAAAAGGGCAGTCCCAAGTTCTGTTATAATATGCCGCTTTTCCACATTATCAATTTTCTTATCCAGCCCTTTCAGATAACTTTCTTCCGCATTGTTCGCCTTTAAGTCCTGCAAACTCTCGATACACTCCTGTACGCCGCTTTCAAGCGCGACATTTGCCGCTACGGATTTACGATTAAAGTATTCCTGTATGCGGGCTGAAAGGAATGTAATTGTAAATGCTATCGGCAAAACCCAAACAGCCGCAAGAGCCATACGAAAGTCTATAGCAAACAGGCAAATCGCAACCAGCGTTGTTGAAATAAGGGAGCCTGCCAAAGCGGGTACATAATGGGAAAATGCCTGTTCAAGTGTGGCACAATCACCCATAATGGAGTTTGTTAAATCGGCAAGGTCTTTTTTTCCAAAAAAGGATAAGGGGATTTTGCGGAGCTGCTCTGCTAACGAAATGCGTCTTACTCCGCTTTCCACATAAGTCGCTAAATAGGTGGCGTTATATTGAAACCAAGTTACAACAAAGATAAGGCATAGGCAAACCAAAGCGCCAACCCCATAGAAAGCAATGCGGCTTCCATTTACGCCCCCGTTCATGATATCAATAACAAAATTATAGAGCAGCCCCACCGGAAGCATAAACGATATATCCTGCAAAATGCAGGCAATACAACCTTTTATCAAATCGACAGCTCCTTGTCTTGATAACGCAAATCGTCTTTGCAATGTTTTAATCATTCTGTTACCTCCTTTGCAATTTTCCATTCTGCTGCTTCGGAATAATTCTTCCACATTCTTGCAAATATGCCGTTTCTCTCTATCAACTCATTATGCGTGCCGCTCTCGACAATCTCGCCGTCTTGCATTACATAAATACAATCAACACCTATGATTGACGATAGCCTGTGTGCAATCATAATAACAGTTTTTCCCTTTGAGAGAGCAGATAAAGCCTTCTGGACACGCACCTCATTATCGGGGTCAGCAAATGCGGTCGCTTCATCCAGAATTAGGATAGGCGCATTTTTCAAAATTGCGCGGGCAATCGCTATTCTTTGCTGTTCACCGCCGGACAGGTACACGCCGTTTGTACCCACAACCGTATCAATGCCATTCGGTAATTTTTCGATAATATCCAGGCATTGTGCAACTTCCAGTGCATGAGCGATTTCTTCGTGTGAGGCGTCAGGCTTTGCCATACGCACATTTTCCAATATGGACGCTTTGATAAGACGGCTATTCTGAAATACAAATGACACCTTATTCATCAATGTTTCCTTTGGAATGTTGCGTATGTCGATATTCCCTATCAGTATGCGCCCTTTTTGCGGGTCAAAAAATCTTGTTACAATATTTGCAAGGGTCGTCTTGCCGCCGCCGGATGCACCTACCAATGCAATCACCTGTCCCGGTGCAACCCGAAGTGACACATCATTCAGCGCGTTTTTTTCTCCGTCATAGCTGTAACTAACGTGTTCTAATGTAATTCCATTGTCTTTAGGGGTATTATTCACGCTGCTTTCAGACAATGGTTTTTCGTTTAGCACTTCATCAATTCTGCCTAATGCGTCCCCTACAATCATTGCGTCCTCGCTCATAAACATAATTTTTGTGAGTGTTGTACCGATGACAGGAGTAATCACAATATAGAAGATAAGGTTTAGAAGCAGTTCATTTGTTACGCCGCCCCTTGTAAAGAGAATACCTCCGGCAATCAGAAACGCGAATACGCCGTTGATTGCCGTTGTGTAGCACATCATAGGCAGACGCATTTCTTTTGTATAGGCAATAACCCATTTTTCATAGTTATCAATGGTGCCCTTAAATCGTTTGAAGGAAAAGATAGTCTGACCAAAGGCCTTTACCACTGGCACACCCCTTACATATTCCACCGCCTCATTAGACATCTCCGAAAGAGCGTTCTGGTACTCTTTCATCTTTTCCTGCATCCCTTTTCCAGTCATGCCCATCATAAACAGAAAACCAAGCACAACCGGAACAAGGCTCAAAATCCCTAACCGCCAATCGAAAGCAAGCAGTAAAACAAGCAGCCCTATGGGGGTGGCAATCGCTCCCGCTTTGTCGGGGAGCCTGTGTGCAAGATAGGTTTCCGTTGCAGCGCTTGAGGTGTTGACAATCCTTCGCAGATTGCCGCTTCCGTACTTTTCTGTTACCCCCAGCGGCAGGGCTGTGATGTGCCGCATAAGCTCTTTTCGGATATTGGCGGCAACCCGGAATGCGCTCATGTGCGAACACATCAGACCGGCGATATAGACAACAATAGAGAGTACCGCAAACAATACCGCAGACCAGCCGTAGCTTGTGACATTCCCCGCCTGTGAGAAGTCCGGGGAAACTTCCAGTATGTCGTGAATGATACGCCATATATACCAAAACGGCACAAGAGCCAACAGCGCACTCATGACTGACAGTACCCAGGAAAGATAGGTCAATATTTTATGCCCTCCGGCATAACCCATCAATCTTGATAGATTAGACTGTTTTTTCATTGAAAAACCTCCTTAAAATTTTTATGATAAAAGAGATTATGGAAACCTCAAATATCCACTTTTTGAGTTAGCAACAACTAACTTACATGTAAAAATTATAGGGCTTATTGCCCCATAATTTTCATCCACCCTGCGGTGTAAAAGGCTCTCATTTCTTTTAGATAATGCTTTGCTTCTTCAAGCGGCATTTCATGTATAATCAATTCAAAAAAAGTGTTGAACATTCCTGTGATTAAGATATGCTCCAACCGTTCATCAATGGGTGGGGCAGGTCTGCCGAGCTTTTCAAGAACTATTAAATAATCATGTGTGCCTTTTGTTTCTATTTCCACCATTTCATCAATCAGCTTTGAAAAGCGCGTTCCCTCGGAACAACAAAGAATGAGCTTAAATTCATTCAAGTGTTCATAGGCGTACAAAAGCATTTCATACATACACTCGCCGGAAGTAGAGGTAAGATTGTCAGGCTGCTCCTCTGGCGGGATTTCTGCAAATTCTTTTTGCGCCTTGCGAAAGCAATCTAATAGAAAGTTGTAATGTTCGCCGACTAACGCTTCAAATAATTCTTCCTTGCTGTCATAGTAACCATAAAACGCCCCAGTTGTCACGCCCGCCGTCTTGACAATATTCCGCAAAGAAGCGGACTTAAAGCCTTTTTCAAGAAATTCTTGCATGGCGGCTGAAAGAATTAAGTGTAATGTCGTCTGCTCTACTTCATTCATTAACTCACTCCTCTCATATAACATTGTTATATATCACTGTTATATGATACAGTAAAGAGGGAGCTTTGTCAATAGTTTGAAAATTTTGCATTATAGAATTGGCATTTTTCGATTTTCTCCGTATTAAGAAGTGAGAAAATTTTTTGAAAAATCTTTCTCTGAAACTTTGGCAAAACCGCCTCCTGCGGTGTTGTAGGTAGTGAAAGGAGAACTGCGAATGGAAAATAGAAAACGGAACGTGCAAATCATTGTCCGAGTGACGGAGGACGAGCGGACGTTGATTGAGGAAAGAATGAGGCAGATACCGACCATGAACCTATCTGCTTACTCCCGTAAAATGCTGATTGACGGGTACATCATTGTTTTAGATTTGCAAAAGGTCAAAGCGCATACGGCACAGCTTCAGAAAATCGACGGCAATCTCAATCAGATTACAAAGCGTATCAACGAAACAGGGCGTATTTATGACAACGACATGGACGAGCTAAAACGGCTCATGGACGAAGTTTGGAAATTGGAGCGTCAGCTACTCCTGCAATTCAAGGGGCTAACGAAATGAGGGCTTGGGATCAAGCAAAATGCAACGGCGGCAGCGGGGCATTTTACGGAACAGGCTATCCTGTTCCTATGCTTGCTACGAAACTGTAAACACCAATTTCAAAGGAAAGGACGGGAAATGAAGAAATTATACAGCTGGAAGAACAGGCAGAAAACATTGACAAGTTTATCGGCAAGGTACGGAAGTATCTCGATTTGGACGAGCTGACGCCCACTGTCTTGAATGACATGGTAAAGGCGGTATATGTTCACACGCCGGACAAGTCAAACGGACATAGGGAACAGCAGATTGATATATCCTATGACCTTGTGGGAATACTCCCCGCGTCCTTGCTCGCTGACCTGTAAAACGGAGAAACGGCATAGCCGAAGCTATGCCGTTTCTCGAAAACAACTCTATGCTGTTTTATGAGTGCCGACCTTTCCGGTGGCTTTTTAACAGGAAATTTCGATGGAATCACCTGTTATATTTGATTCCGTTCGTATCCTGCAGTATTTTTTTGCGAAAATTCTCTCTCATAAAAGAAGATATACTGCTGCAGCACACCTGCAAATCCCGGATATTTCGAGAAGTTCTCCGCGATCAGCGCCTCGCAGAGCCGCGTTTCCGGGACATGTCCGGTACAGTGGCTTTTCGGGGCGTACTCTCGCAGCAGGATCTTTTTGATCCAGGTGTCTACCGGGAAAGCGCCGATATGGTGAAGGCCGAAGAGGCAGATGCAGTTGGCAACCTTGACGCCGATTCCATAGCAGGAGAGAAGAGCTTCCATGGAGTCCGCATAGTTCATCCCTTGCAGGCGGTCAAGATCCAGTTTTCCGGAGCAGATGTCCTCGCAGGTCCGCTTGATGTACTTGGCGCGGTAGCCGAGCTTTAAGGCGAGAAGATCATCCAGAGAGGCGCGGTTTAACTCTTCAGGGGATGGAAAAGCATAATAATATCCGGATGAAGGATCTGTGATTGCTGGTGCGGCGGATGTAGATAATTGTTTCTGAAAAGTCGCAGAAGCATGCTGCCCTGCGGATATATCGGAAAACTGCACGTTGGGCAGAATTGCCGTGTGGGTACGGAAATTGCACTCTGACGGAATTTTATATCGTGTTCCATATCTCTCACTCAGCGCCTCCACCAGCGCTCGGATCGCCGGAATCGTTTTCTGCTGCGAAATAATAAACGTAATGATCATTTCCCAGAGATCCTGATTCAGGATCCGTATCCCGCTGCCGAAAGCTGCCGCCCTTGAGAGATAATCATCCATCGGATCGATCGCCCGGATATAAGTGTCATAATCCGTCTTGAGGTCAAAATAGTGTTCCCAGAATGCAAACTCATCATTTGGACAGTGAAAAGTTACCTCGTCTCCAGTTTGCTCTACAATAAGAAAATGTCCGCTGCTGATGACCCGGTAAGCTGCCTGTGAACGGTTCGGATCACACGGAACCATGCGGAAACACTGCCCGGAGTCGGCGATCTGACGGAGGGTGAAGTTTTTTAAAGCTTTTGTGATCATAAAGTCTCCATAAAGATGTATGAAATAGTTCCCGGATAAAGCGGGAAAGTATTTGAAGTTCGATGCAAAAGGCGGGAACTACAGGTATCAAAAATACCACCCGGCAGGAAGTTCCAGCGGGTGGTAAAAATGAATTGCATATTTCAGTCTGGCGGAAGAAAAATTACTGCTCAGCCTTCTTATTCGCTTTCGCCTGAAACTTCTCGTTTTGGATAATGAAGCGCTCGTGGCGGCCTCCGCCGATCTTTCCTTTGGCATCGTAAGCGGCAACATCAAATACGAGGCGGCGTCCGTCTACCTCGACAAGTTCAGTCTCGCACCATACGGTCATTCCAAGCGGTGTCGGTGCGTCGTGTGTTACGTTTAAGAGTGTACCCACAGTACCGCAGCCCTCGTCGAGCTGATCAGCAACGCTCATCCAGGCGGTCTTTTCCATTAAAGCGGTCATAGCCGGTGTCGCGAACACGTCGAGTGTGCCGCTTCCCATTGTTTTTGCGGAGTTTGCGTCAGAGACAACAACTTCCTGTCTTCCTTTTATTCCAGTTTCCAGCATAAGTTTGTCCTCCATGATTAAATGAATACCACAGTTTACAATACCGGAGATCCTGACAGTGACAGCGAAGATCCGGGATTTAAACCGGGAAAGTGTGGTCAGCGCGGCGTTTTCCTGCTTGACACTGACATATAAAGTATAGAATACTCGTACACGAATTGCAAGAAAAAGACTTACTGGTTTGTGATCATTTTTTTCAGATTCTCAAAAAGCTCCAGATCGGATTTGGTCACACGGATGTTGGAGGCGAGTTCTTTGCCATCCGGTTCGATAACCTTAAATTCGATGATCATGTTTTCCTGAATGCCATGTTTGTAGACAGCACGCCAGAAAGCCGGGAATTTCGGGTGGTTTCTGGTAAAGGTCTGCCAGGAGTTTTTGAACTGCAGAAACATCATTGGATTTATACTCAAAATATCTTCCTCTTTCCTAAAATTGTGTTTCGGGTAGTCACGCAGCGGGGCGGATGGACGCCGGTGCCACTGTTTGCGCAAGGCACAAACAGTAACATGCTGATGGATTCCAGTATAAAATATTTGAGCAGGAATTGCAAGATATGGGAATAGTATGCTACAATTAGCACTGAGAAAGTGGTTACTGTATACGGATCGAAATTTTCTGAACTGAAAATTCCGTACAATACAGTGGTGATGGTGAATTTTGTCGATTTGAAATGCGAAGCATCGGAAAAACGATGGTCAGGCAGTTATAAAGGAGAGAGGTACGATGTTGGAGGACGCAAAAAAACGGATGGCCGAAAATGTCATTTGTAATTTGAAAAAAAGAAACATGGAGGGGATCTATTGCCGGGATAAGAAAGAGACAGTGGAAACGATCCTCTCGCTGATCGAACCCGGTGCTTCCATCGGCTGGGGCGGCTCGGCATCGATCCGGGAGCTGGGAATTCTGGATGAATTGGAGAAATCCGGGCATGAGATGCGGGATTACCCGATGAAAGATAAAGAGACGATGGGAAATCCGTCTTATCTCGGCTCCTGCAGTGCGGACTGTTTCCTTATGGGAACGAATGCGATCACTGTAAAAGGCGAACTGGTCAATATTGACGGTGCGGGAAACCGTGTAGCCTGTCTGATTCATGGACCAAAGCAGGTGATCATTGTTGTCGGAATGAATAAGATAGTGCGGAGTATTGAGGATGGGATCGACCGGATCCAGACGCAGGCTTGTCCGATCATTGCAGATGCTACCGGCCGGAAAACGCCATGTGGTGTAAAGGGAGTCTGCATGGACTGCCAGTCCCCCGACTGTATGTGCTGTTCGATCGTTGTTACACGGAGATCCCGATATGACGGACGGATCAAGGTTGTGATCGTTGGGGAAAATTTAGGCTATTAAAATAAGATTACTGGAGGAACCCAATGTTTTTTATTGGCGGAATTACTCAGGGGACAAAAGAGCTGGTTTATAACGCGGCGGCGATGATCTGTGGCCGCTGCGGGAGATATGGACGGTATCAGGTGTTTATGACCTATATGTGCCTGTCCTTTTTCTTTATTCCGATCTTTAAATGGGGACGGAAATATTATGTGAAGACGAGCTGCTGCGGGACCGTTTACCAGCTGGACGAGGAAGCCGGAAAGCGGATCGCCGCAGGAGAGGATGTGCCGATCCGGGAGGAAGACCTTACCCTTGTTTCAGAGGGGCATGATGCCCCGGCCTGGGATGTGCCGGTGAAGCGGTGTTCAAACTGTGGCTATGAGACGAAAGAAAATTTTGACTATTGCCCGAAGTGCGGAAAGAGGTTTTAAGACATGAAGATCACATACATTCATCACAGCGCATTTCTTGTGGAGACGGAATCGGCGTATCTGCTGTTTGACTATTTTCAGGGAAAACTGCCGGAGTTTTCTGAGGAAAAGCCGCTCTATGTGTTTGCCAGTCACAGACATCCGGATCATTTTTCAAAGGTGATCTTTGAACTGGAGGAGAAACATCCGAAGATCCATTATATTCTGGCATTTGATATCTGGAGTAAGCGGGTGCCGGAATCTTGTAAAGGAAAGACAGAATTTTTAAATCCGGGACAGATCCTGAAGGATGGGACGCTGAAGGTCGAGGGATTTAAGTCCACGGATGAGGGCGTCGCGTTCTGGTGCAGTGTGGATGGTCTGGAGATCTACCATGCAGGCGACCTGAATCACTGGTACTGGGATGGGGAAGATCCGCAGTGGAATAAGAATATGACGAAGGCGTATCAGAAAGAGATCTCGAAGATGCATGGGCGGACGGCGGATATTGCGTTTTTACCGCTGGATCCGAGACTCGGTGAATATTTTTACTTGGGAATCGATGATTTCGTGAAGGAAGTCGACGCGAAACATATTTTCCCGATGCACTTCTGGGGGGAATACGATGTGGCGGAGCGGCTGAAAAAAATGCCGTGTTCGGCGGGATACCGTGACAGGATCGTTGAGATCCATGAAGAGGGAGAAGGCTGGGAAATCTGAGAGGGGGAATAAAATGCAGCCTGCGACCTCAATGAATATCGGGAAAGTGATGGATGAAGAAGCGAAAAGAGAACGGTTTGCTTCCTGGTATATTACATTACCTGGAATTCCTGAGTACGAAAAAGAAATGATAGAGAAGTCATTGAAATATAACGTGTGGAAAGAACTCATAACACTATTCGTTATTTATATGATCTTATCATTGATATGGTTTTTCGGCGCTGGGCTGTATGATCCTTTTCAGAGCATAACGGGCTATAAACTCACAGGAAAAAAGAATGTCATCGCAGTTGTACAGGAAGATGGACAGTCATTGCGTCTGAAAGATCCAAATAAAGGTGAGCATGTACAGTATACACTTGCCGAACTTGGAATGGATCCGGTACAGTATTCTTACGGAAACAGGCTTCAGACATACTGGGAGAAGGAAACGGATGGTGAGTATCATTTCCTTGCCATACTGCCGGAAAAACAGGTATCGAAAATAGAAGGCCTTTATTACGGGGTGATAGGAGTCGGATATTTTACGATTCTTATTGGCGGAATCAGCGTATTTTTCATTCGAAGGAAGCGGTACACGGGATGGTTCCTGCGTTTCTACGATAGGCTGGAAAAGTTTTATTCAGAGCATGCTGTCTGGAGAAAGTACAGTGTTGAAGAGGGATATGACACAATAGATGCCATTATTGCTTACGGAAATGAAAATCAGCCATCCTTTGTAAAAGAATTTTCTTGTACCCGGCTTACAAGAGAGGAAGAGAAGAAAAAGAAATCAAAGATAATCGCCGTATGGTTGACGACTATAGCTGGCATGACAGGAATCGTACTGATCATTTTACTGCAGGTGAGTATTGCGTCAGAAATCGAACAAAGGAAAAATGAGGCAAGGACGGCAGCTGTTTTAGAAAAACTGCAGGCTGCGATCAACGGAAAAAGGTCCGGTCCTGCTGATGGATCAGAAAATTACAGCTATGCAGATATGATCGACCGGGCGAGAAATACATTTCCGGAAGAAGATGTTTACTACAAGCTTCTGACAACCGAAGAGTACGTTGCTCTAATTGTCACAACAAAGAAAAAACAAAATGTCTGCTTTGACCGGTATGTACCGGTACATGGCTCAATTGGCGAAGAGGGAACAGAGTATAAGCTTGCAATTTCCATGGTATCGGACGCAATCCAGCCGGATGACATTTTGCATAATTATACAGGGATTCTTTTGTCCCCGACATCGTAATGTGAACAAATATAAATTGAGAGGAGAACACCATGAAATTCACATTTGCGCACAATAATTTTAACGTTACAGATCTTGACAAGTCCTTAAAATTTTATGAGGAAGCTCTTGGATTAAAGGAAGTAAGAAGAAAAGAAGCGGCGGACGGGAGCTTTATCCTGGTATACCTCGGAGACGGCGTGACACCGCACCAGTTAGAGCTCACATGGCTCAGGGACTGGGAGAAAGATCACTATGATCTTGGAGATAACGAGTTCCATCTTGCATTCCGGGTAGATGATTTCGAGGCAGCTCACGCAAAGCACAAAGAGATGGGATGCATCTGCTTTGAAAATGAGAAGATGGGGATCTACTTTATCACAGATCCGGATAATTACTGGCTGGAGATCGTGCCGACAAGAAAATAATGAAAAGGTCCGACAGCCAGATATATGAAAATTTACACATCAGGCAGAGATGAAGGAAAACGTTCTCGCTGAAAAGAAAATAGCAGCCGGTCAGGGATAGGAAACATAGAAACAGATAAAACAGGAGGAGCTAAGATGATTCTGATTAAAAACGGGCGTGTAGTAGACGCAAAGAGCAATACAGACGAGGTTCTGGACGTTGTCATTGATGGCGGAAAGATAAAGACCATCGGAAAAGTGGAAGATGACGGAAGCTATGAGCAGGTGATCGATGCAGACGGCTGTGTCGTAGCGCCGGGCCTCATTGACGTCCATGTTCACTTCCGCGATCCGGGACTTACATACAAAGAGGATATCCAGACAGGTTCCGCCGCAGCGAAAAAGGGCGGATACACAACGGTTGTCACCATGGCAAATACAAAACCGCCGGTAGACAATGTGGAGACCGTAAAATATATCATCGAAGAAGGAAAGAAGACAGGGATCAATGTTCTTCCTGCCGCATGCGTTTCTGTTGGAATGAAGGGTCAGGACCTCACGGATATGGACGCCTTAAAGGCAGCAGGAGCCGTTGGATTCACAGACGATGGAATCCCGCTGATGAACGAGAAACTCGTCTACGAGGCCATGAAGAAGGCGAAAGAGCTAAATGTACCGCTGAGCTTCCATGAGGAAGACCCGGCATTTATCTCAGAGAACGGAATCAACGCAGGTGCAGTCGCAAAAGAGCTTGGAATCACAGGTTCCCCGGCACTTGCCGAGGATTCTCTCGTGGCTCGTGACTGCATGATCGCCCTGCACACAGGCGCGTCAGTCAATATCCAGCATATCAGCTCCGCCACATCTGTAAAGGCTGTGAAGCTTGCGAAAGAGCTTGGCGCAAATGTGACAGCGGAGGTCACACCTCACCATTTCACATTAGATGAGACCGCTGTTTTAGAACATGGCGCAATGGCGAAGATGAACCCGCCCCTTAGAACCGCGAAGGACCGCGAGGGCATTATCGAGGGAATCAAGGACGGTTCCATCGACATGATCGCCACCGACCACGCTCCGCACAGCGCGGAGGAAAAGGCAGTTCTTCCGGTATGGAAAGCTCCGAGTGGAATCATTGGTCTTGAGACTGCTCTCGGCCTTGCAGTGACAGAGCTTGTGAAGAAAGGCCATCTGACCACGATGCAACTCGTTGAGAAGATGTGTGTGAATCCGGCGAAATTATACCATTTTGATAAGGGATATCTCGCGGAGGGCAAAGATGCGGATATCGTGATCTTCAATGAGAACGAGGAATGGACTGTTACAGATGACGAGATCGCATCAAAATCCCACAACACGCCGTTTATCGGAACAAAGCTTTTCGGACGCGTGAAATACACGATCTGCGGCGGAAAGATTGTATACAAGGATTAAGAACATACAGCAGAGCTCCCTGGCATCGGGCTGATAAGACTCAGAGAATCCGGTTGGGGCTGGGAGCTGGGGAGTGCAGCTGTTTTCAGCAATGCAGGAGGAGGCAAAGCTGAGAATTGTGAGAAATAAAGAACAGGAGAAAACAAGTCATGAAAAAATACCAGGTGCTTCTTTTTGATGTGGATGGAACACTTCTGGATTTCGACAAGGCGGAGAGGATCGGCATCGAGCGGGTACTCACCCACTTTGGCGTACCGGCTACAGAGGAGAATGTGCAGAAGTACCACCATTTGAACAAAAGCTACTGGCAGAAGTTAGAGCGCGGGGAGATCACGAGAGAGCAGGTGTTAAGCCTGCGATTTGAGGATTTCTTCAGTGACTTCGGAATCAAGGTAAATGGCGCTGAGGTCGACAGTTTGTATCGCCAGACATTAAATGAGAGCGCGTTCCTTCTGGACGGTGTTATGGATCTTCTCAACGGCTTAAAGGATCGCTATGAGCTTCATATCGTTACAAACGGTGTCGCTGAGACCCAGTATAAACGCCTCGCGGCAGCAGGCCTGGACAAGCTGTTTCAGGGAATCTACGTTTCCGAGGAATCCGGATACCAGAAACCGCAGCAGGAGTATTTCGATTACTGCTTTGAAAAGATGGGCAGAAACGATGTGGAGAACATGCTGATCATCGGTGACTCCCTGACTTCTGACATCCGTGGAGGAAACAATGCCGGAATCGATACCCTGTGGTACAACCCGCACCATCAGGAGAATACAGCCGGGGTGCATGTGGATTACGAGGCGGATACGTTGGAAAGGATAGGTGAGATGCTGAGTTAATTTCAGAACGACAGCATCAGGCAATTTCTCTGAAAAGTTATGTAAACTAAATGCATCTGGAATGAGATAAAATCCATGGAAAATCATTTTGAAGGCTGGTTTTAATGCTGGTACCTTTTAAAATTGCAAAAAGTCATAGCAATACTGAGAAACATTGTCAGACATCTTGACAAATACGAGGATTTTTCTTATAATTAAGCTTTCCCGGAGAGCATTGTCCGCCGCATACGGATCCGGTGAAGGGACAGAAAGAGCGGCGGCGAATATATAGAAATGAGGGGTGTATTTCATGAACAAGAACACGACAGATATCACATTATCAGCTTACTTTAACGACATCGTGATCGGATATTACGAGGACGAGGACCTGGTAAAACAGTTTGGAAGACAGCTTGGATTCGACGTGGATATGGACACCTTTATGGCGGTATCATTCCAGTATCCGTCTGATATGAACGTAAAACCGGAAGACCGCGAGAAACTTACAAATGCGGCAAATGCGATCATCGCTCTATCCGACATCAACAAAAAGATCGGCGGCAAACAGATCATTACCTGCGACAGCGGTGACTGTGTGATCCTGATCATGAAAGATAAGTCTGGAATGCGCGACCTGATCCCGCAGATCAAGGAGACTGCTCTTCAGGAAGTTGAAAAGATCGAGTCCGACAGAAAGATCCGTGTCGGCATCGGTACGATCGAGAGCGGCATCAAAGGCATCAAGCATACATACAGCAATGCCCAGGATGCGGTAAAGGCCGGCGAGATCTTCAAGAAAGACCGGGTGATCCTTGAATACATGGGTATGGAGATTTACAGCAGCATCAATCAGATGGTTGTAAACTTCGGTGACCGCCTTACCAGAACCGTATTAAAACAGCTCGGTGAGACTGAGAAGCGGGTTCTCGCGAAATACTACAAATGCAAAGAGGACATCGCTGAGACTGCAAGACAGCTCGGAATGTCTGAGGATGATGTAAAGACAAGCTTAAATATGGTCCGTATTAATACCGGACTTGACGTAAATGATACAGAGGATAACTTCAAGCTCCACTTCATTATGATCGCGAAGAAAGTCCTTGAAAACGACGAGAGAATCAAGAAGAATCGTTAATTCACCAGAAAGTTTCTGCTGCTGTCTGCGCATGGCATGAACAGCGGAGTGTAGAAGGTGGACGATACAGAAGAAATCAGCAACAGCCCTGCGCATAATATGTGCCGGGCTGTGAGCCGTTATGGACGGTAAAATGCTGAATGGTAAAAGACAAACCGGCGGGGATCTGCCGGACAGAAGGGGATACACATATGAAGACAATGCTGGAGCGCGGAGCCGGAATTTTAATGCCGGTGTCAAGTTTGCCGTCACCGTATGGAATCGGTACATTTGGCAGTGCGGCCTATGAGTTTGTGGACTTTTTGAAGAAGGCAAGACAGAAATACTGGCAGGTTCTGCCGGTCGGACCGACAAGCTACGGGGACAGCCCGTATCAGTCGTTTTCCGCGTTTGCGGGGAATCCGTATTTTATCGATCTGGACACACTGGTGAAAGAGGGACTTCTCACACAGGATGAGATCAACGCCTGCTACTGGGGCGATAATCCGACCCAGGTGGCATATGATGCAGTGTTCTGGTACCGTTTCCCGCTGCTTAAAAAAGCGTATGCGAGAAGTGAGTACCGGGAGGAACAGGGCTACGAGAAGTTCTGCATGGACAGCTGGTACTGGCTGAACGATTACGCGTTCTACATGGCACTAAAGTTCCATTTTGATAATAAAGAATGGCTGGCCTGGCCGGAAGACATCCGCTTCCGCAAAAAAGAGGCAGTGGAGTCCTACCGTGAGGAGTTAAAGGACGAGATCGACTTCTGGAAATTCCTGCAGTATAAGTTTTACCAGCAGTGGGGAAAACTCCGCACATACGCGAATGAACAGGGAATCTCCATCATCGGTGATATTCCGATCTATGTGGCGCTTGACAGTGCGGACGTCTGGACACATCCGGAATTATTCCTTCTGGACGAGGAAAACCTGACTCCGCTCAAGGTTGCCGGAGTTCCGCCGGATGCCTTCAGTGAGACGGGACAGCTCTGGGGCAACCCGCTGTATCGCTGGGATGTCCAGGAAAAGACAGATTTTGCATGGTGGAAGGAGCGTATGAAAGCGTCCGCCCGCCTGTATGATGTAGTCCGCATCGACCACTTTATCGGCGTGACCCAGTATTACGCGATCCCGGCCGGTTCCGAGGACGGAAAGACCGGAGAATGGTTAAAGGGACCGGGAAAGAAACTCACGGATGCGATCAACATGGTCATCGGGGACACGAAGATCATCGCGGAGGACCTCGGGATCTTTGTTCCGGAAGTCAAGGAACTTCTCGAGGAGACCGGCTATCCGGGAATGAAGATCATCGAGTTTGCATTCAGCGGTGACCGCTTCAACGAGCATCTCCCACATATGTACTCTCCGAATTCTGTCGTTTACGGCGGAACCCACGACAATGAGACTCTGGTGGGCTATTTTAAGCCGGAAGAGCGCCAGTGGTGGGAATTACAGTACATTGCGGATTACATGGGCGTCTCCCATCAGCATGAGGTCGTAGACAAGGTCCTGAAGACCGCCTATGCGTCTGTCGCGAGTGTTGTCATCTTCCAGGCTCAGGATATCCTGAAACTGGACAACTGGGCGAGAATGAACACTCCGGGAACAGTTGGAAACAACTGGAGATGGAGAATGAAACCGGGCGAACTGAACCAGGATCACATCAACCATCTTTCATGGCTTGTGGATACATTTGGACGGTTCTGACGGTGCGGTCACAGGACAAAAATACCGAGTGACAGAGTCGGCTTTTGTCGATAACAACAGATGTGTGCCGTACGCGGTACAGTGCCGGAAAATAAGGAAAAACGGGCGGTTTGTAAGGGGAAAACAGACCGCCCGTTTCTTGGAAATTCGATTGACACCGGACCGGAATTGTGATATTGTTAAGTTAATTCCGATGCACTATTGAACTCACATGTTTTTGTAAGTCATTTGCGCGATACGATGAATTACAAAAGCATGTGAGTTTTTTGAAATAAAGACCATCAGCGATGTGTGGAGATTTCCAGTAGGGCTTAGTACGGAAAAATTCAATTTTTTATGGAGGTACCAAAATGAACAACGGTACAGTTAAGTGGTTCAATTCTGAGAAAGGCTACGGATTCATCTCCAACGACAACGGCGGCGACGACGTATTCGTACACTTCTCCGCAATCGTAGGCGACGGCTTCAAGACTCTTGAAGAGGGCCAGAAGGTTACTTTCGACACAGAGCAGGATCCGAAGAACAGCAAGAAGCTTCGCGCTGTTAACGTAGTTAAACTCTAATTCGAATAAAAGAGAAAACAAAGAGCTGCCGTTCCGGGAATATCCGGAGCGGCGGTTTTTTGTTTGTTTAACAGGAAATTCCGATGGAACTTCCTGTTAAATAAAAAGGCATTGCATGCCTAAGATGCGCGCTCGCGTGAAGATGAAGGATGTCGCAGGCGACCGCGCTCGGCGCGAGAATGTGCCAGGGCATATTCTTTTTATGATAGAAATTTCTGCACCTCTATAAAATTTCCCCCTAAAACAGGCTTTTTTCAAGAAAAGCCTTGCAAAATGCGGCATTTCCTAATAGAATAAGAAGGACTTTGGTAACTGCTCGGCTTGATTTTATGATTTGTGGACAGTTGCCATTTTGATTATGCCCGGATATATCGATCTGTGGCAGAGTGTTTGTGCCCGGCGCGGGATGCGCTAAGGCGCATTTTGTGTTATGATCCACATTGTACGTGGATCCGTAAGTATTTCACAGGTACCCCTTGTCAGTCAAAAGGAGATTTAGAAAATGATTAGTGCAAATAATGTGACACTCCGTGTCGGCAAAAAAGCTTTATTTGAAGACGTAAACATTAAATTTACAGAAGGAAACTGCTACGGTCTCATCGGTGCCAACGGTGCCGGAAAGTCCACGTTCTTAAAGATCTTATCCGGTCAGCTCGAACCGACAAACGGTGAGGTTGTGATCACTCCGGGCCAGCGTCTTTCTTTCTTACAGCAGGACCACTTTAAATACGACGAATATACAGTTCTTGATACCGTTATCATGGGCAACAAGCGCCTCTACGATATCATGAAGGAAAAAGACGCGATCTACGCAAAAGAAGAGTTCACTGATGAGGACGGGATCAAGGCAGCAGAACTTGAGGGCGAGTTCGCAACAATGAACGGGTGGGAAGCAGAGTCTGACGCTGAGAACCTCTTAAACGGTCTCGGAATCGAGACAGAGCTCCACTACAAAATGATGAAAGACCTCCTCGGCGCGCAGAAGGTCAAGGTTCTCCTCGCACAGGCGTTATTCGGCAATCCGGATATCCTGCTCCTCGACGAGCCGACCAACCACCTGGATCTCGATGCGATCGCATGGCTCGAGGAGTTCCTGATCAACTTCGAGAACACGGTCATCGTTGTATCCCATGACCGTTACTTCTTAAACAAGGTCTGCACACAGATCGCTGATATCGACTACGGCAAGATTCAGCTCTATGCCGGAAACTACGACTTCTGGTTCGAGTCCAGCCAGTTAATGATCAAGCAGATGAAGGAAGCAAACAGAAAGAAAGAGGAGAAGATCAAAGAGTTACAGGAGTTCATCCAGAGATTCTCCGCGAACGCTTCCAAGTCCAAACAGGCGACATCCAGAAAACGTGCCTTAGAGAAGATCGAGCTCGATGAGATCCGTCCGTCCAGCAGAAAATACCCGTATATCGACTTCCGCCCGGCGCGTGAGATCGGTAATGAAGTGCTTTCTGTTGAAGGACTTACAAAGACGATCGACGGTGTAAAGGTTCTCGACAACATCTCCTTTACACTCGGAAGAGAAGATAAAGTTGCACTTGTAGGCCCGAACGAGATCGCGAAGACAACACTCTTCAAGATCCTTGCAGGCGAGATGGAGCCGGATTCCGGAAGCTACAAATGGGGTCTCACAACGACTCAGGCGTACTTCCCGAAGGACAACAGCGCCGAGTTCAACAACGATGATACGATCGTAGACTGGCTGACCCAGTATTCCCCGGAAAAGGATGTTACTTATGTCCGCGGATTCCTCGGAAGAATGCTGTTTGCTGGTGAAGACGGTGTGAAGAAGGTAAAAGTTCTCTCCGGTGGTGAGAAAGTGCGCTGTATGCTCTCCAAGATGATGATCTCCGGCGCGAACGTGCTGATGTTCGATGAGCCGACTGACCATCTCGACATGGAGTCCATCACTGCGTTGAACAACGGAATGAAGAAGTTCCCGGGTGTGATCATCTTCTCCTCCCGTGACCACCAGGTTGTAGAGACAACTGCAAACCGTATCATGGAGATCGTCAACGGACAGCTGATCGATAAGATCACAACCTACGACGAGTACCTTGAGAGCGATGAGATGGCGAGAAAGAGATTCACATATACTCTTACTGAGAGCGAAGAGAATGATGACTGATCTTGCGGCCTGACTGATCTGCTATAAAAATCAGCAGCGTGTAAAAATAAAAAAAGAGCACAGGTTCTGTGGATTCCATGGATTAAACTAAGGAATCTACAGAGCCTGTGCTTTTTTGATCAAATCAGTTTTCACCGGCTTTTGCCAGGATCCCCTTCATTGAAACGATATATACGATGGCCGACACGACCGGTCCGGCGATATCGGAGACCGGTTCTGCAAAGAATGCCGCTTCCGCGCCGAACATTGCAGGCAGCAGGAACAGGGAGACGAAATATAAGCCCTTTCGGAAGAATGAGAGCGGCAGAGCGACCTGTACCTGACCGAGCCCGGTGAAACCGTCGACGATCTCATACTGGAACGCCAGCGGGATGATCGCCAGCGTGAAGATCCGGATCGCCCGGAGCGCCTCAGCGGCAACCGTCGGATCGGATGTAAAGAGACGGACGAACAGGCCGCCGACGGTGCGTGCGAGGATAAACAGCAAGGTGGTGTACGCCGCTGCCAGGATAAAGATATATTTCTGGGCACCTTTTACGCGGTCGGTGTTTCCTGCTCCGAAATTGTAAGCGAGGACCGCCTGGGTTCCGCTCGTGATGCCCCCGAGAGGCATAGTGACGACCAGCATGAAGCTCTGCGCGATCGTCGCGCAGGTGATGAGAAGATCGCCGCGTGCCGCACCGCCGTATTTCTGAAGGATCGCGTTCATCGTGATGATCATGACATTGTCCATCGCGATGATGATGAATGGGGTGAAGCCGATCGTCAGGATCCTGCGTATCAGCCGCCAGTCATAACCGCCGAAAGTGATGCGTACCGGCACAGTCTTTCCGAAGAGCGTTTTCAGCACGAAGGCGCAGCTTGCCGTCTGGGAGAGGACTGTTGCCGTCGCGGCGCCGGAGACACCCATGTGAAAACCGAAGATAAATACGGGATCCAGGACAATATTTAACACCGCACCGATGATGACGGAGTACATACCGGTTTTCGCAAATCCCTGACAGATGATAAACTGATTCATGCCGGTTGACATGAGCGCGAATACGGTCCCTGTCAGATAGATCGTAAAGTACGCGTTTGCGTAGGGCAGTGTGGTGTCGCTCGCACCGAAATACCGCAGCATCGGGATCCGGATCGGGTAGATACAGGCGACCATGAGGACAGAACACAGCGCGAGCATTAAAAAACAGTTGGCGAGGATCCGTTCGGCGGCCTTGTTATCGCCTTGTCCCATCTTCATGCTCATAAGCGGGGCACCGCCGATCCCGACGAGAAATGCGACGGAGCCGATCATCGTCACAACGGGACCGCAGACACCGGCCCCGGCGAGCGCCATATCGCCGGAAACAGGGATGTTTCCGATATACATGCGGTCAACGATGCTGTAAAGAACGCTGACAAACTGCGCCAGCATACTGGGGACCGCGATGCGGATCACAAGTTTTTTTATATTGTCACGGCCGAGATCATTTTCTGCTGCCATAATTACCTCCTGATGATTTACTCCAGGTCGAAAACAGGATGTGTGTAAGATCTGGTGTGATCCTGATCAGTGCAGGCTGAGATCAGCTGCATGTGGCTGTAAAAGACCTCTGAATGTGTCGGAACATGATCTTTTTCAGGATCACAGCCCATAGAGTATAGCACGATTTCCGGAAGCGGTAAATGGAATGAAAGAAGATTGTAAATTACTTTTTTCCGGGAAGAAGGATCTGGATGCGGCGGCATTTGTCAACAATGGGACAAAGAAATGTAAACTATAAAACAAAAACAAGTTGACAAATGGACGAAACATGCGTATGATATGGGAAGAGTCAATCATAACAATTCCATCTTGAGATACATATGCCGGAATGCGAATCCAGAAGATCCACAGTTCAGATCACGGCAGCGGAAACGATGGATGTTGGGAGGAAAATAAAAATGGAAAACACAGCAGCAAAACACCACATGTCAACTGCACAGATGACGGTGACAGCGCTGATGACAGCGATCACCTGTATTCTTGCCCCGATGGCACTTCCGATCCCGGTAAGCCCGGTACCGATCAGTCTGACAAACCTGGTGATCTTCTTTATGGCATATATTCTTGGAACAAAGCTTTCCGTAGCGAGCTATGTCTTATATCTGCTCCTGGGAACCGTAGGACTTCCGGTATTCTCCGGATTTTCCGGCGGTGTCGGCAAGCTTCTCGGACCGACCGGCGGATATCTCATCGGTTTTATCTTCCTTGCAGCGATCGTCGGCTTCTTCGTTGAGAAGTTCCCGACAAAGATCTATATGCATGTGATCGGCATGATCCTCGGTATGGCAGTCTGCTACGCGTTTGGTACGGCATGGCTTGCAGGCCAGCTTGGAATGAGCTTTGTCGCAGGACTCGGAGTCGGCGTGATCCCGTATCTTCCGGGCGATACCGCAAAGATCATCATCGCGATCATCGCAGGACCGCAGATCCGCAAGGCAGTATCCAGATTCATGTAGGTATTTCATAAAACTCATATACATCTAAAAAAGTCCGCAGCAATTTTTATGCTGCGGACTTTTTGATGACCGGGGAAATTCGCGGAATCTCCGATCCGGACAAAACCGGATCAATATCCGTAAGCCAGTGCGCCTCCATCAACCGCGAAATCCTGCCCGGTGATGTAGGTGGCACCATCGCTGATCAGGAACTTAGCCATTGCACCGAGATCCCTGGTATCGCCGAACGCATGAACCGGCATTCTTGCGAGGATCGCGGCTTTTCTTTCTGGAGTCATGACCTGCTTGTTCATCTCACTCGGGAACCAGCCCGGCGCGATGCTGTTGACACAGATGTTGTCGTTTGCCCACTCGATGGCGAGCCCGCGTGTCAGACCGCAGACCGCAGATTTGCTGACGCAGTACGGAACGACTTCGGTGAAGCCGAGATGCGCGGCCATGCTGCTGATATTGATGATGCGTCCTTTATGTTTGCTCTCTTTTAAATACGGGTAGCAGATCTGGCTCAATGCGAACAGACTTGTCACGTCCACATCCAGGATCTTTTTAAAGTCATCCATCGGGAAAACTTCCGCGCGTGCCTTTTTGGTGATCCCGGCATTGTTTACGAGAAAATCGAGACCGGATTTTCCTGCGATCTCTCCGATCAGCTTTTTCATTGCATCATAATCCGTGACATCTCCCTTTACATGGATCACGCCGGGAGCAGACGGCGCAAGACCTTCTTTTTCCTTTCCGGTACGGCTGATCACATATACGGTTGCCCCGTTTTCGGCCAGTACATTTGCGATCGCGTATCCGATCCCGCTGCTTCCGCCGGTAACGATACCGGTGCGTCCTTCAAATTCTTTCATGATGATATATGCCTCCTCAAAATCATAAAACAGATCGAAGATCTGTAGTTATAAGCTCTGGCAGCGATAGCTGTGACAGTTTTCGTTGATCAGATCCCAGTCGAGCTCGGCCCCGACACCAGGTTTGTCAGGTACATAGATATATCCGTCGCGGATCGGCAGATCACCTTTCATGGGAAGTCTGTAGTTATCTTCCGGGACAAAGTACTCGAAATATTTACAGTTCCGGATGCTGCAGCTTACATGCACGTTTGCAAGATCCATGTAATTCATGGTCGTTGTGTGGATCTCACAGTTTAATCCGAAGCTGTCTGCCATGTGAGCGATCTTTAAAGTCCCTGTGACGCCGTCCTTCCAGCTTACATCTGCGCGGACGATATCGGCTGCATGCTGTGCCACACTCTGTGCGACGCCCCAATGACAGCCTCTGGTCGTCTCTGTAGCGGCGATCGGGATGTCTACGGTCTTGCAGAGTTCGGTGTATTTGTAAAGTTCGAAATCGCGGAACGGCTCCTCAAACCACTCATATCCAAGCCGCTCCAGCTGTCTTGCGACACGGATGGCATCGTCCAGCGTATACTCGCCGACCGGGTCACTCATGAGCGTATAATCCGGACCAACGGCTTCCCGGACAGCTTCGTGGACTTTCATGTCAAATTCAACCGGTCCGCCCGGATGTGCCTTGTATCCTAAAATCCCTTTGCTCTTATAATAAAGTGCTTCGTCGACATATTCCTGCACAGTGGCGTGGAAATTTCCGCTGGCATATACCGGAAGCTTTGTGCGGTAAGCGCCGATATATTTATAAAGCGGAAGACCGGCTGCTTTTGCACACATATCCCAAAGTGCGACATCCACCGGACCCGGAAGAAATACGGGAAAAAATGCTTCATGACGGTCAACATTCCACAACTCATAAAAGATCGCCTCATGATCGTGCGGATCACGTCCGAGCAGGATCGGAGCGATACTGTCGTGGAGATAACTTTCGGTTACACCGCCGCTGCGGGCAGCCATACAGGTTGCGGTCCCTTCGGTTCCGTCATCTGTGGTCAGCCGGATCGCGAAAACATCCCAACCCATTTTGGCGCCGCCCTGACGTTTTTCGTCGAAGAGACATTTATCGCGGGTTACCCACCATGTCTCGAACTTTGTAATGATCATAATGATTCTCCTGAAATGAATAAAGTCTCTGCACTGTAAGATAAAAACTCCATTCCGGAAGTTTTCAGCGCAGAATGTCACAATTACACAACATAGATATATCACAATACCAAATTTGATGATTGAATTATATCACATATTGCACTATAATACAAATATAATATAGAAAATAAAGGAGAAAGTGCACAATGAGCAAGTGGAACGACGACAAAGAACTCTTTAAGCTTATGAAAGAAAAACTCTATACTCCGGTCGTAGGAGACATCCTTGATACCATGGGATATAATCACCAGTTCCTGCCTCCGGAGATCATGCCGTTAAAAGATGACATGAAACTGGCCGGGAGAGCGTGTACGATCCTGGAACATAATGTATATGAAGCACAGAAAAAGCCGTTTGGACTTCTGACAGAAGCACTTGACCAGCTGAAGGAAGATGAGATCTATATAGCGACGGGAGCGGGAAACAGTGCTCTCTGGGGAGAACTCCTCACGGCGACAGCCAGGACACGCGGAGCTGTGGGAGCAGTTCTTGACGGATATACACGTGACACTCCGCAGGTCCTTGCACAGAATTTCCCGGTATTTGCAAGGGGACGCTGGGCACAGGACTCTTCGATCAGAACGAATGTGGTGGACTTCCGCTGCACGATCGAGATCGGCCAGGTTACGATCCACGATGGTGACATTGTGTTCGGAGATATGGACGGTGTGCTGATCATTCCGAAAGAAGTGGAAAAAGAATGTATCGAGAAGGCGTTTGAAAAAGCAGCGGGTGAGAAAAAAGTCCGCAGTGCGATCGAAGGCGGGATGAGCGCGACGGAAGCGTTTAAAGTATTTGGCATCCTGTAATAAAGCGGACGAATATTAAAAACGAAGACAAAAAAGACGGGCTGCCGTGATTCGGAATCGGATAATCCGATACGGGATCACGGCAGCCTTTTGGTTTTATTGTCAGTTATCGTTTTCCATCATTTTCAGTGATTTGATCAGGGAGTGGTTGATGTGCAGGATGATCGCGTCCTGGACGGCATCTTCGTTCTCCCTTAAAAGCGCATCGATAATGGCGCGGTGCTGTTCAAGGTTGTCAACACGGTTCTGGTCATCCTTCAATGCGGCGTAGACGGCGAGACGCATCTGCTGGATCATCACAGACTGATACAGGTTGATCAGGATCTCGTTCCCGGTGATATCGACCAGATAGGAATGAAAAGAGGTATCGATCTGAAATTCATCATAATCCGGACCGGTGGCCGCCTTTTCAAACTGCTTCAGATATTCTAAAAGCCTGCTCTTGGAGTACATGGAGATATATTTCCTACAGACAGTCGGCTCGATCAGCTTACGTGTCTGATAGAGATCGTCGATACTTTTTTCGGTAAAAGGAGTGATCCGCATTCCCTTGCGCGGGAAAATGTCGATCAGATTCTCTGCCTGCAGCATGAGCAGCGCCTCGCGGAGTGGCGTTCTTCCAAAGGATGTCTCTTCCAGAAGCTGCTTTTCATTAAGTTCCTGTCCCGGCAGGTATTCACAGGATACGATCTTGCGATAGAGATATTCATATGCCTGATTTGTCAATGCTTCTGCCATTGTTCTCCTCCTTTTTGGTAAATATGCTGTAACAAGCATATATAATTTTGTGACAAATTGCAAGTGAAAATTCACAGAAATCCATTGAAATATATCACAAAATAGTGTAATATGATGATAGATATATCACATGGCAAAAATAAAGACAAAATAATAACGGGAGGAACAGGAAAAATGAATGAAAATGAGACATATATCAAAGATATACGAATCTACCAGGCTGTCAGCAAACTGAGCCATCCGATCGCAGATTCCACTCATGATATCAGCAAGATCGCGTTTTACGTTCTTGAGGTTGAGACAAAGGGCGGAGTGATCGGTCAGGGATATCTTTTAAGCTTCCATTACAGCCCGAACGCAATTGAAGGCGCCTTAAAAGATATGAAGAATTTCGTACTCGCGAAAGATTATCATGTATATGAGACCGCACAGGTCCAGAAGGATTACGAGATCGAAAGTGAGTATTTCGGAATCGTCGGACTTCAGAGATGGGCACTGGCAACTTTAAACGTAGCAATGTGGGATGCATGGGCAAGAACCATGGGACAGCCGATCTACCGGATGTTCGGATGCCACAGAAAACCGATCCCGGTATACGGAAGCGGCGGATGGATCAGCTACACGGACGAGGAACTTGTTGATGAGGTTGTAAACTACCAGAAACGTGGATTTACAGCAGTCAAGATCAAAGTCGGAAGTCCGGATATGGAACGTGATATCCGCAGATTAAACCTTGTAAGAGAGGCAACCGGTCCGAATATGAAGATCATGATGGATGCGAACCAGGGTATGGATGTTCCGTCAGCCGTTAAACTGATCAGCAATGTGGAACATCTCGGAATCTTCTGGTTTGAGGAGCCGGTCGTTAATACAGATTTTGAAGGATATGCAACGATCCACTCAAAGACAAAGGTCAGCCTTGCAATGGGTGAGAGAGAGTACTCCACAGTTGCTCTCCGCGAACTGATCGGAAGACGTGCCCTTGATCTTTGGCAGCCGGATCTGATCCGTCTCGGCGGTGTTGAAGCATGGAGAGACAGCGCGGCACTTGCAAACGCTTACAATATTCCGGTACTTCCTCACTACTATAAAGACTATGATGTACCGCTTCTCTGCACAGTTGCAAACCCGTATGGCGCAGAGAGCTTTGACTGGATCGATGCGATCATCGATAATCCGATGGTCATCGACAATGGTTTTGCCCGTCCGCGTGAAGGCGAAGGCTGGGGCTTCCGCTTCCTGCATGAGTTCATGACAGAGGTAAAATAAGGAGTGATCTGAAATGAGAGCAATCGTTCTTCCGGAACCGTGGAAGGCTGTGACAGCCGAAAGAGAAATTCCGGTTCCAAAACAGGGAGAGGCATTACTGAAAATGGTCTGCGGAGGGATCTGCGGAAGTGACCTGGCTTCCTACCGCGGCCAGTCCGCATATGTCAGCTATCCGCGTACGATCGGACATGAATTCGCTGCCGAGGTTGTGGAAGTCGGCGAGAATCCATATGGGATCAAAAAAGGAATGCTGGTGACGGGAAACCCGTATTTCAACTGCGGGACCTGTTATTCCTGCCGGCGCGGTTATGTGAATGCCTGCATCCACAACGAGACGATGGGTGTCCAGAGGGAAGGAGCTTTCAGCGACTACTTCACGATGCCGGTCGAGCGGCTGTTTGACGGCGCAGGGATCGATCCGAAGGAGCTGGCGCTCGTTGAGCCATTCTGTATCAGTTACCACGGTGTGTCCAGAGCGGAATTAAAACCGGGGGACAAGGTGCTGATCTTTGGCGCGGGAGCGATCGGGATCCTGGCCGGTGTTGCGGCAAAAAGTTTCGGAGCGAAAGCTTATATCACGGATATTGCCGAAGAAAAGGTAAAAAAAGCAGTCAATGATTTCGGGCTGGACGGCGGATTTGTCAATGACAGCCCGGAAAAGCTGACGGAATTTATCGGGACGGTCACAGGAGGAGACGGATTCGACGCAACGGTGGAAGCTGTTGGCGCCCCGGCAACATTCTTAGCCTGTGTGAAGGCAGTTGCCAGCCGCGGAAAGATGGTTGTGATCGGTGTCGCGAAGAAAAATGCGGATTTCAATTTCCTGGAAGTTCAGAGAAAAGAATTGAATATGTATGGATCCAGAGGTGCAACCTCAGACGATTTCCGGGCAGTATTAAAACTTGTCCGCGAAGGATTTGTGGATCTTACAAAACTGATTTCCAGAACATATTCCGCAGATCATGCGGAAGAAGCATTTGAAGATCTCGATAAAAATTATGGGGAAATCGTAAAAGCTGAATTCGAGTTTTAAACAGAAACTGTAAAAATGTATTTTATTTATGGGAGGAAAAAACTTATGAAGAAAAGAGCAATGGCAGCCGTATCAGCAGTAATGTGTGCATCCATGGTACTCAGCGCATGTGGCAGCAGCGCATCCACAAGCACAACCGCAGCACCGGCAGAGACAAAAGCAGCTGAGGAGACAAAAGCAGAAGAGACGACCGCAGCGGCAGCATCCGGAGACGTTGTAACGATCAACATCGGTTTTGAGAACACGACCGAGGAGCCGATCGGACAGGCTGTTGAAAAATGGGCAGAACTCTTAAAAGAAGAGAGCAATGGCACCATGGAACTCAAAGTATTCGCAAACAGCGCACTCGGAAACAAGAGTAAACTGATCGACCAGATGGTCATGGGTGAGAATGTGATCACGATCGCAGACGGCGCTTTCTATGCTGATTACGGTGTTCCGGATCTTGGTATCCTCTATGGACCGTTCTTCTTCGATAACTGGGATGAGGTATGGAAGCTGATCGACAGTGACTGGTATAAAGACCAGTGCAGCAAGCTTGCCGACAAAGGACTTACCGTTCTTGGCTCCAACTGGATCTATGGTGAGCGTGAGTTAATGACGAAAGACAAAGCAGTTGTACCGGCAGATATCAAGGGTAAAAAGATCCGTCTCGCAAACAGCCAGATCTATGTAGAGGGCTTCAATGCATTAGGCGCTACCGCAGTGCCGATGGCTCTTGGTGATGTATACACAGCATTACAGAACGGTACTCTTGACGGCGTTGAGAACCCGCTTTCCACATTATACGGACAGAGCTTCCAGGAAGTTACAAAGAATATCCTTATGACAGGACATATCTTAAACTTCACAACATGGTGCATCGGAACAGATTACCTCAACACTCTGACCCAGGAACAGCAGGACCTCTTATTCAAGACATGTGAGGAAGCTGGTCTCTACAACAACGAGAAACAGGAGGCTGCAAACGAAGACTACCGCAAGAAACTGGAAGATGCAGGCGTAACCTTCACAGAGCTGACAGACGAAGAGAGAGCACAGTGGAAGGAAGCAAGCCTTTCCTTCTATGAGAAAGGTTCTCAGTTTGGCTGGAGTGATGGTTTGTACGATACAGTAAAAGCTGCAATCCAGTAGAAAGAGATCTGTCAGGGGCTGTCATTTTTGACAGCCCTGTAGATAAGGATGGTGAAAACAATGAAAAAATTCCTGGATATCCTAGACAGAATCGAGGTTGCAGTGGCATCTCTGGTGCTGGCAGTGCTGATTGGCGTTACATTTGTTGGAGTACCAATGCGTTACATATTCAGTCGGCCATTTACGTGGGAAGAAGAATTTCAGCTTGCATGTATGGTGTGGATCACATTCCTGGCAGCACCTGCAGCGTTCCGCACGAAGAGCCATGTGGCGATTGAAATTTTGGTGGACGCACTTCCCAAAAAGATACGTAAAGGAATAGAACTTTTAATTCCTGTAATCGTGTACGCAGTACTGATTTATTTCCTGTTTAGGAGCAAAGACTATATCAATGTTATGCTGCGTACAAACCGTAAGACGCCAATCCTTATGATCCCGTATGCATGGATCTATGCGATTGCTCCGGTTTCCATTGTACTTATGTTGATCAGCTATACAGAAGAAAAATATTATGAATTAAAGGAAACATCGGTGTACAAGGGGTACAAACGAGATAAAATAGAAATGAGGGGCGATAGAGCGGAAATATCAGATTTTCCACTCTATCTGAACACGGTCGCTGGTGGCCTTGATTGTAGAGATCAAACCATCGGCGGCTTTTCTTTTGTCGTCAAAATCTATGCTGTCCCAGTTGTCGAGATAATAGGATAACTTCTTTATCTGCTGGGGAGATATGGTTTCAACGCTCAATTCAGCGATTGCCTTTGAAATGGTCTGGCGTCGGGTGTCCAGTTCTTCAATTTTTTTGTTAGCGTAGGCAAGCAAGGTCGCATTGGCTCCGGTTAGCGTATCCAGCAGCTTTTCAATTTCTGCCTCCACCTGTGCCAGCTCCACTTGATAGGCGGTCAGTTTCGGATTGACTTTTTCCTCTCTGCCGTGGAGTATCTGAAAGTCTTTGAACTTTTCCTGCATGGCCGAGAAAATGAATTGCTCAAATTCTTCTTTGCGGATTTTTCCGCAGCCCGGACAGCCTTTGTTTTCCGTCCGTTTGGTACAGCGGAAATATCCGGTGCTGTTTGGTACATGGGTGGCTTTCAGAGCATACCCACAATGCCCGCATTTGATTTTTCCGGCCAACCAAGTATTTTTCGGTTTCCGTCCCTGCTGGAAGGTGGTATTTGCCATAAGTTTTTTCCGGCATTTAAGCCATGTGTCAGAGGAAATGAGTGCTTCGTGTGGAGCGATAACAAGTATCTGGTCTTTTAAGCACCTGTCCTTGTCCTCCTTCACATCCCGCCCCTGATAGAGATAGCAGCCGTTTGTTCCGGCAAAGTCGGAAGCGTCATTGACAATCGCTGCGCCCTGGCTCTTGAAAAATTCGTACAGCTCCAAATCGGCCTGTGCGTAAACGGGGTTTCTTAAAAGCTGGGAAAGAAATGTACGGAACATGGATTTGCCATAAATTTTTATGTCATGTTCCTCGAAGTATCGGGTAATATCTCCGAAGGAGGTTTCCGGTTCAGCGTACATTTCAAACATCAGCCGAACATGGTCGGCGGCTACGGGGTCGGCAACCATTTTCTTTGTGCGGATACCCTCTACCACAGTAGGCTCCAACTGATAACCGTATGGTGCCTGTCCGCTCATGTGAAAGCCTTTCAGGCACCGTGAATAGTAGGCGTCTGTGACACGCTTCTGAATTGTTTCACGTTCAAGCTGGGCGAATACAATGCAGATATTCAGCATGGCCCGGCCCATCGGGGTCGAAGTATCAAACTTTTCCGTGGAGGATATAAACTCCACATCGTACTCTTGAAACAGCTCCATCATCGTTGCAAAGTCCAGAATAGAGCGGCTTATACGGTCCAGCTTGTACACGATGACCCGCCGAACCTTTCCCTTGCGGATCTCGCCCAGCAGCTTTTGAAACTCCGGCCTGTCCGTGTTCTTACCGGAATAGCCTTTGTCCTTGAATACCCGGCAGCTCCCACCTTTCAATTCATACTTGCAAAAGTCGATCTGACTTTCAATGCTGATACTGTCCTTGCGATCTACTGACTGTCTTGCGTAAATACAATCTTCTCTGATAAATTCCATATTGGGCTCCTTTCCTTGTTGGAATGGAGCTACCAACCTTACAACTATATTATACCATCAGCAGCCCCGGACAACAATGTTGCGAATGATTAGGGAAACCTGTCCCCATATTTGCTGAACACCTCAAAAAGGCAGCGCTCAATTTCTTTTTTGCGCTGTTCTTTCTCCTTCGGTGGAAGCACCGGCGTGAGGCTTTCCAGCACAATGATCTTCCCTTGAAATGCGACAGACTTTGTTTCTCGTTCATAAGTGACAGCTTGCGTCATTGAAAACCTCCTTTGCGAAAGTGCGTGTATATGCCAGCCTTTCCCACTTGTCCCGTGGGGAAATGTCAAAAGACGGCACCCAGCAGGTGCCGCCCTTTGAGCTTTCTCCACTTCGGGTCAATGTGGCCCGAGGTCAGTAAGGACTGGAAAGGTACTTTTCTTTGGCATCCTCCACGCTGTTGAGGTCGAATACTTCATAAAGCTGCCCCACAACACGCCGTATATCCTTCTTTGAAAATCCGCAGTTCTCCATTGCCATAATGACATAACCACGGCAGGCGCCATTGCTCCATTCGTCCGGTTCCAAGCCGGGGATCATTCCAAACGCATTTCCCATAAAGTGCTCCTTTTTTGAAAAGATGGGGAGCCGCGCCGGATCGGTTGGCCTATCATCAGACAGCATTGCCGGGGGCTCCCCATAGGTTTTCACTTCATTTCAGACACACCGGACGGGCATAGGCTTCATGCCCCATAGTATTTCAACTCTCCCCATTCTGATGGCAAGGCGTTCTCATTGCCTGCGACGGCTCACGGCTTGCAAGACCGCTTCAACGCTCGGACTGTGACTAAACGCAAGTATCCGGGTTCTGCGCCTGTTCCGGTGGAGCCAGCCTTGCCCCACCTATGGCATGGACCTGTTCGCTCGCTCAGTTTTACAAAGACTGTATTCTTTGAAATCCGAGGTCATGGCGGGTCTGTCACACAGCGCGTTCCCCTTCGTATCCGGGTGTCTTTTTATTCAATTTTCAATCTGCATGAGGCTTGTCTGAACCTCGGGCCATTGTGACCCGAAGTGTTTTGCCTCTCATAAGCCATTTCATTTTCCGGCCTAAATCGGTACGCCTTACAAAGAATTTTTCAAAATTTTTTCTAAGTGCCGCAGACCTCGCTCGATTGCGACACGAACCACTTTTTCATGGACGCCCTCTGCCCGGGCAATGTCCTGTTTGGTCATGCCGAGAATGAAATGGGCGTAAATCCGTTTTGCCTGTTTGTCTGGCAGACTGGTAATCGCTGCGTGAAGTTCCTGCATGGTCACTTTCCGCTCATACAGTTCATGGGGAGATAAAGCGACAAAGACAGCCTCATGTTCCAGCCCGTCATCCCGATCAAGGGAATAGTAGGCTTTGTGGCGGTATGTACGCAGCCGATAAGCAGCCTCTTTACGATCAAACTCTTTGAACATTTCTGCAACTTCTTCCGATACTTCCATGAAGCAATCCGATGTATAGAATGGGTAATAGTCCCGCAAATTGATAATAGCCATATTGACCTCCGTTTCGGTTGTTGGTTGACGAGTGACCGAAACGAAGGCGGCGGGGAGCGGCACCGGGGAATGACTTCGGGCCAACATGACCCGAAGCAGCCCCATAAGAACGCAAAAGCGCCCGGGCGGCATGAAGCCACACGGACGCATGAAATGACATAATAGTTAAGGTTCCAACAAATTTCGCATACATAGCCGGAATAACCCGGAGGCGGGGCTATGCTTTTTTTAACTGATGTAGGTCATGGGCACTGTGAAAAAAGGCAAAGATAGACACGGCGGCAATCCTCCTATATGCCGCCGTGGATTTACACGGTGTTAGGTCGTCGTTGGTTTAGCGTAGACGAAAAGAAACGGCGGCTCTGAAATCAAAGCCGCCGTTTCAAATGGGCGTGTCAAATTGTCTGCGCTACGACGGCTTTTTTTCTTTTGCCGTCGTCCGGCAGAGTATTAGAAATATTGTGTTTGTTTTATTTTCTTGTCCATCCCTTTCAAAATGAGCGATGATAAAGTATCACTCACCTGAATAATGGCTCAATCACAAGGTCTTTGCCGAAAGCCAGCGTATAGCATATTTCCAGCTACTTCTTTAGCTCACAATATAACTGTATGAGTGCCTGAGCCTTTGCCAGAAACTTCTCTGTCAAATACAGCTCTCAAATGTATGCGTGTGCGCCTTGCCGAAATACCCACATGTGCTCCGCATGACAAAATTGGGAAGCCAGAATCAGAATAGGCGTTGCCTTGGATTTTCGGATGGTAACTGAAAGCTGGTGAGAGTCCTGCTTTCCGATATGTACTATGATGCTACATACTTAAATTGATTTACGCACTGTTACTATTTTTGCAACACTAAATATACCTGACCTGCAAAGTAGATTATCAATTGATTTTCATCAACATCAACACAAAACTCCGCACTGATGTCATCCTGTGTTACACAGATAGTATCTGTGTAACTGAAATGATAAGAAGCATTACCATGATATAAACCTGCTTCAGGAATGTCTTTGTACAGTATTAGAGTGTCACTGTCTTGAACTGTAATTACATTTTCTGAATTGCTGTTTTTCCATGTGCCGATAATATTTTTTTCGTTTTGAGAAAGTTTAATTTTCTTGGCGCATACTACAACCAGAACAATCAAAATAACAGCCAAAAATAATATCATAAATACTTTCAACTTGCCATGAGTAATATGTTTTTTGTTCATTTCATTTCTTTCCTTTCATTTTACGAGATGTGCCTAATTCCCGATTGTCTTGAACTACATGCTCCCAGTTTTCAATTCTTTCACAATTTCAACCTTTTCAATACTTCGCAAAGAAAACAGCATTGCCGTTACTACTACAAGTGCAACCATAATAACAGCGATTCCGTATGCTCCCCAATTGATATAAAACACAAATGGGGTCATTCCTTTCGAAATCATGGAATACATGACATAATGAATGATTAAGCTGATCGGTATTGCAAATATCAGCGACTTCATGCCATATAATACAGATTCCAAAAGTAACATTTTCTTTAAACCACCAGATGTCATGCCAACAGATCGCAATACTGCAAACTCACTTCTACGGACATCTATGGTATTTGAAATCGTATTGCATACATTTAGTCCAATAATCATTGTCATTAAGACCGTGAAGATGCAAACCATCATTTTGAGAAGCATATATGTCTGGCGGGAATTTTCCGTTGTACTTGCCACATCAACCACTTGAAAAAATCCCGTATCCGCTAAACACTCCGCAACTTCTTCGTGCTGTGCGGTGTTAATGGTAAGTTCAATAGCGGTATCATCATTCAGCAGCCACTGAAAAAAAGACATTGGAACAATCAAGACAGCTCTATCTTGAACAAATTGTGATTGAATACTCGCATTATTTCCATTCACAATATCTTGAACAATGACCGTTTTATTTGTATCGTCGCCGTATTCCAGTTCGATTTTACACCCATTTTCAAGCACAAACGGAGAACCAACTACAACACGATTTGGAGACGTACCATAATTCCCAGTTGCATGATTGAATAGTATTCCGTGATTTGGCTTGCCATCATATCCTGTATAATTCAAATCATTTTCTTTACAAATAGCGCGAAAATGTTCTTCATCAATACCCACAACATATAATTCTGCAAAGTTGCCATTTATAAAGTATCCCGCCATATCTGAATTGATATTTTCTTCCTCAAATGCAGCTGTCATGTATCGGGAAATACGATAGGATATGTCTGCTGAAATACCCTCATCAGAAATTGCTTTCGCAGCAGTTGCTAAATCTTTATACGGAACAGCAGCTTGAACATCTGTATAACTTGAACCATCTTCTTTCATATCCATAGATGTTTGAAAAAGCATAAAATCCGAAAAACTATACAAGGATAACCCAAGAACCACAGCTAAAAAAATAGAAAGCGTTATCGCACGAAAGCGTTTCGGATTCCGATGGATATTTTTTGAAGCCAACGATCCGTAGATTCCAAAAAATATTGACATTAGTTTTCCATGCGTTATCCATTTTTGCTTTACTTGATAAATGTTGGTTTGCTTCAATGTATCGATTACTGTAACTTTTGAAGCGATTTTTCCCGGAGTTTTACAAGCAAAAAACAAAGAACCAATACCTGAAATTGCTCCCAGGAGAAAAGGGAGCCAATAAATATATGTTTTTAGCTCAATCATTCCAAAAGTAAAAGTGTCTTTAAAGGAAATCCGTATCATTGCCAGAACAACAACCGTTAAACCCAAACCAAATAACAGGCCCAATGGAATACCAATTATGCCAAGTAGAAAGGCTTCTATGGTAACGCTGGCTTTCTTCTGTTTACTTGTTGCACCGATACTCGCAAGCATACCAAGCTGCTTAATGCGTTCCTGCAGAGAAATCGAAAGGACATTGCTAATCATGGCAGAGCAAGCAGCCATTAGCAATAAAATAACTACAGCAACAGCCGCAATCATCTTTACAGCTCCCTTACCCGCAGTCACACCATGATAAATGAGCAAATCAGAATGGAATGCTGACACAATACCACCAACTGCTTTTGCATTTTCTTCCGCTTCGGCGTATATAGACTTAGAAATATCCTTGCACTTTACAAATGCCGATAAATTAGTTTCATTATTGCTAATTCCGATATAAGCGTTAAAGTCACTGGCTACTTTAGACCCATTCATTTCAGATACAATACCAACAATGGTATATGTCCGCTCCGCAGTATCTGGGTGAAAACTTTCCCTATCACCCAGATAATTTACTAATCCATATAACTCTGTGTCGATTTCGTCCCACACTCGCGTACCAAGTAAAAGTTGTATCGTATCCCCAACAGAGAATGTAAGCCCATTATCGTCAATAAAATCTTGCGTTAAGACAATTTCATTTTCATTGAACGGGTAACGGCCTTCCAGTAAATATTGTTCCAGATAAAAATTTTCGACAAATGCATCGTTGATTTCTGCAATGGCAAGCAAATTTTTATTAGATGGTTCTCCGTAAAAACTACTTCCAGCGAAACGTAGCAACGACACATTCTCTATATTCTTTCCTTGCATAAGAGTTTCCGCTTGCTGCTGCGAGGTGAGTTCAATACGATACGCATAATCTCCACCGTATACGGCTTCTTTCTCTTGCAAAAAGCGAAGCATGGACCAGCCGCCACACAAGACAGCAGTCATCATACCTACCGAAAGAATGATCGTGAAAATCGTAAGAAATGCACGCTTTTTGTTTTGTTGCAGTGTCCTTAATGTAAGGGTAAATATTGTTTCCATCAGCGAATCACCTCATCCCTGACAAGCTGACCATCCTGTATTTCCAAAATCCGATCTGCTTGTAAAGCGATTTCCCGGTCATGGGTAATCAGGACAATCGTTTGATGATAGGATTTATTAGAAGCTTTCAAAAGTTGCATGATTTCTTGTGTGTTTTGTGTATCCAGGTTTCCCGTAGGTTCATCAGCTAAGAGAATTGCAGGAGCGTTAATAAGCGCACGACCAATGGACACACGTTGTTGCTGCCCACCTGAAAGCTGACTTGGCAAATGCTTTCTACGCTTTGTTAAGCCAAGTACCTCTAACAATTCTGCTAAACGCTTCTTATTTATTTTTCGCCCATCCAGCCTAATAGGCAGGGTAATATTTTCCTCTACATTCAAGACCGGAATCAAGTTATAGAACTGGTAAATCAGTCCTACTTGGCGTCTGCGAAACACGGCAAGTTGATCTTCCGTTTGTTCATACACACTCTGACCATCTACAATTACTTCGCCTGATGTGGGACGATCAATACCGCCGAGAATATGGAGCAAAGTGGATTTACCAGAGCCAGATGCGCCAATTATTGCAACAAATTCTCCTTTTTGCACTGAAAATGAAATATCGGTCAAGGCATTCACTGTGGTTTCACCTGTGTGGTATGTTTTGCAAACATTTTCAACTCTTAATATTTCCATTGTTGTTTCCTCCTGCTGAAAGTAATTCCGTACAATGATGAAATCATAGCAAATTTAAATAACTCTATTATTACGCTTTCATTACAAAAATGTCACTTTGCAAAAAAGGGATTGCATTATGCAACCCCTCTGTCAAAGAAAATTGTAAATTTTGCCCCACATGGCATTATGTTTTCAGCGATAATCCTTCCGTTCTGCTGCGTGATAATCGCTTTTGCTAAGGCCAAGCCAATCCCCGCCCCGTTTTTGCCGGAGTTCTTACCTCGATAGAAACGCTCAAATAAGTGTGGAATATCTTCCTCCGCTATGCCTGTTCCGCTATCGATAACACACAATTTCACATACATGGCATTTTCTTCAGCGCTGATTTTTACTTGTCCTCCATCGGAAGTAGATTCAATACAATTTTTTACAACATTAGACAAAGCTTCTGCAAGCCACTTGATATCCCCGTATAGTTGAATTTCCTCTATATCTGAAATATCCATTTTAATATTTTTAATATCCAGCATGATATCAAATGGCGCTGTTGCCTGCTGGACTAATTTTTCCACAGGAAAGGACTTATTTTCGAATTTGATTGTCCCTGCATCAAGACGCGACAGCTTTAATAAAACGTCAATCAGCCATTCCATGCGTGACAACAGTAATAACTGTTCATGCAATAGTGAAGATTGCTGTTCGAAATCAATACCTTCTTGTGAAAGCGCAGCATTCAATATTTCAAGAGAAGTCAGCGGTGTCTTTAATTGGTGGGAAATATCCGCCAAAGAATCCGCTAAATATTTTTTGTCTTTTTGCAGCTGTCCCGATTGCGCTAAAAGCCGTAATGTCATTTTTGAAATCTCATTTTCCAGAACAGCTAACTCTCCCTCACCATAATCGTCAAAACGAATACTTTCTTCACCATGTAATAGTCTATCAATATCCTGACTTAAAGAAGAAATCTTCATATAGCGGCGATATGTGAATATAAGGGAAATAGCGGTGATGGCGCAGCCAGTTAAAAATGTAACCCAATAGAACTTCATGCAAAAGAAATAGCTTAAAACACTCCCAATCACCGTCACACCAATACAGAGCATTATTTGCAATCGAACTTCCTTGTTTCGTAAAAAATCCATGTTATTCACCAGCCTTATACCCAAGCCCGCGAACAGTCAAAAGAATTTCCGGCTCTTGTGGATTTGTTTCAATTTTATCTCGCAATCTTTTCATATAGACAGTCAATGTGTTGTCACTAATAAAATCACCTGTAACATCCCAAATCATTTCAAGTAGTTTTTTCCTTGAAAATACAACACCCGGATTCTGCAAAAACACCAACAGCAAACGGTATTCTAATGCCGAAAGGAATAGCTCTGTATTTCCTTTTCGGACAACCGCCTTTTGAACATCAACTGTAATATCTTTACAAGACAGAAATTCACTTTTTCCATTTTTTCTGCGCAACACAGTGTTGATTCTTGCCAATAATTCTCTTGGGCGGAACGGCTTGCAAATATAATCATCTGCACCCAATTCCAGACCGCTAACAACACTAAATTCATCATCATCTGCGGTCAGAAAGATAATGGGAATGTCTTTTTGGCTCTTAATTGCTGAGCAAGTGCTAAAACCATTTCCATCATTCAACGAAATATCTAAAAGGATAATGTCGTATTGTTCCTGAGCTATTTTCTGTAAAGCAGTTTGTTGTCCATTTGCACTGTCAACCAGATAGCCTTCATTTTTCATAAATAAAGTAAGGGAGGACACTATATTGGGGTCATCTTCAACCAGCAGTATTTTTTTCATGCTTATCTCCCTTTCTTCTTTTTGTCCGACCATCAATCGGCTTTTCCGCAGTTTTCGGAATCAGCCAAATCGTCGCCATTTTTACAGCACCGGGGATGCGACCCGCAGTGCAGTAATAGTTTATCCATCGTGCGGTCACGCCCCATTTTTCGGCGGCCTCTTTTAGTGTCATATAATCCATTCTGCACCTCCACAGAGTACATTATAGTTCTCTGCCTCGAATAATACAAGTTAGAGCCTACACGGATACGAAATAAAATACTACTTAATGTAAAATTTCATTACATTCTCATAATCCAACCAGAAATGTAGAATGATATAGGGTGATATGAGAATGAACCAAAATGAAAGAAGGTTTGACTTTCACGGCCTCGGGCTGGCACTCAAAAGAGCCAGAGAAGAAAAGGGCTGGACACAAGCCTATGTTGCGGAATTAGTAGACCGTGACTCCCGTACCATTATGAATATTGAGAACAAAGGACAGTATCCGAGCTTTAACCTTTTTGTAAAGCTCATTACCATGTTTGACATTTCGGTTGACCAGTTTATTCATACGGACGGAGGCGAACAAACAAGTCCTTGCAGAAAGCATATTGATGTACTCCTAAACTCCATGAACGAGAAAGAGCTTGTTGTCATGGAGACCACAGCCGAAGGGCTCAAGAAAGCCAGAGAAACGGAGGTTCCAGAATAAGGGCCTCTGTTTTTTTGCGCCATTTTCGGGGCTGCCGCTAAGTGGCAAGCAATGCCTCTGTGGCCACAAGTGGCACAAAGGCGGCTTGTTGGGGCTCGCCCCAAACCCGTATCTTCGGGCCAACATGGCCCGAAGTGTCAGCGTCGCTTTGCTCCTTATTTTCATAACCTTAACGCTCCTTTTCCTGCTTTCTCCCCGGCTCGGTGTAGCCCATCAGAGTGTCAATGTTCGCCTTGATTGTGACGATCTCCTGCATATCCCGTCGTGCCTTCTGGTATTCTCCATAGAGCTGTTTTTTCTTTGCTGTGAGCTTACGGCCTTCTTCCTTCAGCACATCCATTTTGGGGAGCTTTGCCCCGCCCAGCAGAGAGCGCATTTCCGCTTGTGCAGCCCGGTACAGTTCAAGGTCGGCCTCATGCTCCGCAAGAAATTTCCGGCTGTACTTCGTCGCCTTATACTGCTCAAAGACCGGACGGGTTTTGGCATACTGAACCGTTGCGGCCTTTAGCCCGGCATTGGTTTTCATGGCCTGTTCTGTCTGCTTGATCTGCTCGGAAATGGCATGGAAACGGTCTGCCGCCTCGGTGGCTTTCTGTGCCAACTGCTCATAATCGGTCAGTCCATTGTCCTGTATATAGGCAAGGGCAGCGGCCATCTGCTTAATGTTAAATACCTTCGCCCAGCGTTCATATCCCGGTCCCTTACCGGCAGCCAGTTTTGCTTGAATATCCACCGCCAGACTGATTTTCCGCTCCGAATGTCCGGGGCGTTTTTCTTTGCCCTCAATGGCGGACAGAACATCTTGCAAGTTGTAGCCGTCCCCCAGCGTGGAGGCACGCAGACGGGTGAAGCGTTCCTGTCCCTGCCCGGTCAGCCGGAAGCTGATACCGCCGCCCCGAACCTTCTTGACCTCATATCCGGCCCGCTTCATCAGATTGAGAAATTCGTCCAAATCAGCGGGGCGTTCCGCCAACGCAGTATCAATGGCAAGGCGCAGCCTGTCCTGATAGGAAAGCGGCCCTTTCCGGTCTTTCTGCCACTCTCCATAGTTCCGATACTTGCCCTTGCTCCGGGGCTTCGGGTTCTCCACGATGGATAGCCCGTTTTCAAGGCACAGCCTGTCAGAGAGCCGCCGAAGGGCGAAGCTGGAGCCCCAAAAATTTCGGAATTTCCGGGTGCAGTCAAGGGTGGTGGAGTTGTAATAAATGTGACAATGGATGTGCTGCTTATCGGTGTGCGTGGTAACGATAAAAGCGTGCCGCCCCTTCGTCCAGCGCATAGCCAGCTCATAGCCGATACGGTTCGCCTCCTTCGGGGTGATCTCGCCCGGATAGAAGGATTGTCGTATCTGATAGCACAGCACATTATTTTCTTTCTTCTGTTCCCGGCCCGTCATAGCGGCATAGCTGGCCTTTGCCAAAAGGAACTCGTCCGCCACGGTGGCCGGATCACATTCATAAGCGGAGATATACTTTCCGCTTTCCGTTTTCTCCGGGTCCTTGCCATAGTCCAGACAATCCCGGATAGCCTCAGCAATCGTTTCGCCTTCGCCCGCATGGCGCTGTAACAAAGTTGTGGTAGCCAAAAATCATTCCTCCTTTCCATGAGAAAGGGGCGGCCCATTCAGACCGCCCCGACTTCGGGCCAGTATGGCCCGAGGCTGCTTAACTTGCCAGAAACCGGTACAGAGCGGATTTGCCTCCGTCCAGCGCCCAAAGAAGGGAGCCCGCCGCCGCTTGCAGTCCATACGGCGAAAGAAGGAAGGCAAGAAACAGAAATACAATCCCGCCTATGGGCGTCGGCGTGAAAAAGAGAGCGACACCCAGCACCGTCAGGATCACAGAGGCAATCGTCAGCAGGACGGCACAAATATCAAATAGGAACACCAGCAGAGCCGCCAGAAGGGACAACGCTAAAGCAAAGGGAGCAACCAATATTTTCAGCAGTATCTTCATCTTCAAAACCTCCTTTATCTATCCTTCCTACCTCTATTTTATCATGCCTGCCCGGGGACATAAATGTTGCGAAAGATTAGTAAATCCTGTCCTAAAACTTCGGGTCATGCTGGCCCGAAGCTTGATGGTTTTATCTAAAAAGTTATGATATAATGAAATCAATATTTTGGTTAGACGAGGTGATGAACATGGGGAACAGCAGAGACGACTTTACTTCAGCAACAAAGGAATTACTGGCAAATCGGGTTGGTAGAAGATGTAGTAATCCTGCTTGCCGAAAGTTGACTTGTGGGGCAAATACCAATCCTGAAAAAATTACAAATATAGGGGTAGCAGCTCATATCTGTGCAGCGGCTCAAGGCGGTCCACGCTATGACGCTTCTATGACACCCGAAGAAAGAAAGTCGTTTGAAAATGGAATTTGGTTATGCCAGTCTTGTTCTAAATTGATTGATACGGATATTACTCGTTATCCTAAAGAACTGCTACAAAGTTGGAAGCAGCTTGCAGAACAGACAGCAATTTTGGAAGTCGAAACTACTTCTTCCACACCTGCCTTTGAAAAAGATAAAGAGCTTGTCCAATTTTATTTGGAGTGCTTTGATCGTCCAGCCTTTCAAGATGACATTTATCAAGAAGGTCGAATGGAGGATTTTGATAAAGCGATTGAAGATACGCTAATTGCCTTGAATACAGGGGTACTAAGAACTCGTGATGGCTCCATATTAAAACAGGCTGATGGAAAATCTTCTGTCCAAAACTCTTTATGGAGAGAAAAACTCTATACTATTACTGATATGCTAACAGCAATTCGCAGACGATTGAAAATAGCCAAAAAGGAAAAAGCCTATTCGACATATGGCACAGGCGAAGATGTCGCTTATTGTTTCTATGATCGTGAGCTTGCTGAATGGCTTAATTCTACACGAGAAGAAATACTAAAAATTCTATCGTCTATTTGTAAAGAGGCTGGACTTCGGGAATTACATTTTCGGAAACATAGATATAGATGGTAAAAAGAACGAGGGCGGCAGGTCCCAACATCGGAACCTGCCGCCCTCGTCTTACTTTGCCACCAGCTCGGAAAGCTCCCGCAGCACCTTTGACACCTCGCCCCACAGTTTTTCATAGTCCCGCTTCAATCCGTCGATTTCCTCCGGGTACACGCCATAGGTATGTGCGTGTATGGCAACCTGATTGAGATTGTTAGAACAGCGCCGTTGCAGAGAGATCAACTCTTTTACAGGTACAAGGTCGATGTGCAGGATATATCCATTCAGAGCCATTTTCCGCACATAAGCCCCGGCGTTGGAAATGCCCGCCTCAGCCATCCGTTCATGGATGGCTGCCAGCTCGTCCGGCGTTACCATAACGTGCAGATGGACATTCCGCTTGCGGTTCTCCATCAGCGTTCCAACTCCCGGCCTTTCCGGCGCTCTTTGGGCTCCTTTACCTTATCAAGCGGCTTTGCGTCCAGCTCCGGGGGCGTGGGTGGGATGGGCGTATTGTTGGGTACGCCGTCGATCATGTTGCAGTTCTGCTCCGTGGAGAGCTCGGCGGTTTTCAGATAGTTGTCTTTTTCGTGCATGGCGATCCTCCTTTATCGTTCCTCATGGTTTTGATGGCTCCGCTTCTGGCCGGGCTCCTTCGGGGGGTCCTGCCCTCTGGTTCCTTCTTTGAGCCGGGCGGTAATGGATGGGCGCACCCGGTCAGGATTGCCCGGTGCTGGTTTCAGTTCATAATCCTCCATCTGCTTTTCGGTCAGCGGCTTTGCGTAGGTCAGTTCGCCCCATGCCATCAGCCTGCCGTCTGCCACAGGACGCCGCCTGTCATCGTCGTAGTTGACAATGGAAAGAGGCTGGTTATCCGGCGGCTTCGGGTAAGTTCCTATGTCCACGGGTCGCTGGGTGGAATAATAGCGGTAAACGCCCTCCGGTCCCAGCTCGGTATGCTTGACCGCCGCATGGTAAAGCTGCTGATAGTCGTCCACCCGGCGGTCAAAGTCCCTCTGCGCCCACGCCTGACTGGTTCCATAGCGGCCCCAGTAGTAATCCCGATGGCCGTTTTCCCCCTCGGTAAACTGCCAGGTCACAAAGGGGCTCGGTGCTCCCGGATTATGCCCCAGCGCAAAGCCGTGTCCGGTTTCAAAGGTGGCAGCTTTCAAAATCACATATCCTTGTACTGTCTCCAAGAGATCCCTCCTTTCTGTGCCTCGGGCCAACATGACCCGAAGTGCTGGATGTTACGAAATAAGAGGGCAGACCGGGGAGGAATGTAATAAGATATTCCCACCCCGGAAACACCCTCAAAAAAGCCCGGAATGTCAAGCCTTTGGAGGCGGCAAATCGTAACAGCCGCCCGGCCTTTTCTCCCGCATTTTCCTCATGCGTTCCCGGCTTTTCCGGCGGTTCCCTTCGGCCTTGCAGGCGTCGGAGCAGTAGGCTTGACGCCCCTCGGGCAAAAATGCCTTTCCGCAGACCGCACAGGCCCGCAGCTCCGGGGAGATGCCTTCCGTTGTCAGCGACGCTTGAAGCTCCGGGTTAAGAGGTAGGACAGCCTCACGGAAATAACGGCAGTACGCCCCTGTCCAGCACTTGTGCAGCATATAGCAGGCACAGTCAAGAGGAAGGCACAGGCCGCTTTCCCGGTCATAGTTGGCGCACATCCCCATGACAAGAGAACGGATTTTCTTCTTCTCGTCACGGGTCAGCTCCCGGGCGTCCATTTAAGACTTCGGGCCACGATGGCCCGAAGGGCGGGGCTCCACGATCAGCGCCCGGAACTTCTTCCGGCACTGTTTTTTCTTTCCTTTGCACTCCTTGTAGTAACGGCATCCCTTACAAGGGTTGTCATTGTCCCAGCCGGGGTGCGGTACTTCCTTCATCATTCGTTCAAAAGGGCTGCTTGTAAAATTCATTCTCATTCCTCCGTATCTTCCTCCCACGGCGGGGTATCTTCGTCCTCGGGTTCCTCTGCGATCTCCTCCAGCTCCCCGTCCTCATATTCGCAGTAATCATCTTCCAAATCCGGGGCCTCATGCTTCGGCTTGTAAATCTTGAAATAGTAACCAATCCCACCGCCGGCCAGCACCACCGCACCGATCAGGAGCAGAGAGAGAAGGGGGCTGTCCTTTTTCTCCGGCTCGGGTTCCGGTACTTCCTCCACCGGTTCGGTGGGCTTTGGCTCTGGCTCAGGGGTCACTTCTTTGGGCGGTTCCTTGCTCTGTTCAGCAAGAGGCAGAAGGTCGTCTGTGGTAACGGTATTGAGGAAATAGACGTTCTCCCTGGTTTTCTGTTTGTCGATCACCAGATAAAACACGCTCTCGTCTGCTGTGGTGATGGTGTAGAACTCCTTTCCATCCTCGTCGGTGGCGTTGTCCACCACGGTTCCCGTCCCGTCCGGGGTAAAGGGGTTCTGGGTTTCCGGTTCCGCTTCGGTTTCTGCCGGGGCGGGAGCTGTCTCCGTCTGCGGCTCGCTGCTCTGTGCATAGGCCGGGACCGTAAAGATCAGGCAACACAAAAGGCTGGCAGCCATCGCCGCCAGCCTGCGGTATTTAGTTTTTTTCATGGGCTGTGTCCTCCTTTTCGGGTGCCTCCGGCTTCGGGTCAGTATGACCCGAAGCTGTAAGGCTGTTTTTGGGGTCATTCAAAAAGGCTATAAGCTGGGCGGGCGTCAATTTGAGGGAGCGCACCGCCTGCACGATCTGGCTGTTTTCTTCCTCCTGTTTCTGCTTTTCCAGCTCCCGGATTTTGGCCTGCCACTCGGCAGCCTTCTCCCGGGCTTTTTCCAGTTCCTTATCGAGCTTGTCGATCTTGTTCATGCAAGGACTCCTTTCCTCTGGCTCACAAACGCCCGAAGGCATAGAAATGTGTCTGCCAGTAGCTTGAATTGATGTTTGCGTATTGGATGGGCGAACCACAATGAAGCATCATCCCGTCGCCCACATAAATCCCCACATGGGACACAGGGCCGGGGCTGTCATAGGTTCCCGTGAAAAAGATAATGTCGCCGGGCTTTGCCTCGGAGGGAGAAATGTTAGCACACTGGTTGTAAATGCCCTGCGCTGTGGTACGGGGCAGGTTGTGGACGCCGCTGGCCGTGTACACCCAGCAGACAAAGCCCGAACAGTCAAAGGAAGTGGACGGGCTGGAGCCGCCCCACACATAGGGCCAGCCGATGTACTTTGTGGCTTCTTCCATGAGCGCCGCAAAAGCCGGGTCATCCAGCGCCTCGCCGGGTATCTCATAACTGGGGCCGGTATCTTCGCCGCCGTTGTAAATCCCTTCCCACAGATAGGGTTTGTTGCCCTTGAGCTGCTGCATAACGGTGTAGATTTCCCGCTGCGGTGCGTCAAGCCTCGGCAGGATCACGGCGGGCAGCGTTTTGTTTGTGAGGGTCACATTGAGAATGTAATACTCATAGGGGACTTCCTCGGTGGTTGTTTCCCCGGTCTCCGGGTCGGTGCTGGTTTCGGTGCGGTAGCGTATCTCGACTTCCTCCGTCAAGGTCAGCTCATACTGTGCCTCGAAAATCTCCCGCAGTTCGTCCTGCACCTGTTCCCGGAAATACACATGGTACTTTGCCGAGAGATAGGACGCCAGCTCATAGGGGTTATGGCCGATCTCGTCCACGGAATAGCGGTACTCGTCATAGCCGGGATGGGTGCTTTCGATGTTCGCTACCGTCTGCGCCAGCTCGTTTTCCAGTGCCGTGTAGTCCTCGTCCACGCCCAGCAGGTCCGTATCCTCCGAGGCGTAGGAGGTGCCGGATAACGCATTGGCAAGGCCGCTGCCAAGCGTGGGAAAGATGGAGCTTACCGCCGACACAAGAAAACAGAGCAGCAACAGCAGGAGCAGGACCAGCACCGCCACGGGATGACGGGTCACAAACTGCGCCGCCCGACGGGTCGCAGTTCCCGAAGCGGCAGCGGTTTTCTTTGCGGCCTTTGCGCCCTGTTTTGCAGCCGCCTTTGCTTCTTTGGAATACCGGCGTTTCAGTTTCCATTTCTGCTGCACACGGGAAAGCGGATTGCTGGTAAGCTCCGGGTGCTCGGAGGCCATCTTCTGAAAATCCACATTGGCCCGGGCTTTTATGTCCTTCCGTTCCCACTTTGCCACCTTCCGGGCCGGGTGTTCCTGCCAGCGGCGTTTGGCATAGCGGGTCAGTTTCCGGGTTCCGGCCTCTGCGGCCAGCTCGGATTTATGGGCTCCTTCCACACCCACATTTTCATGCTCGACCTCGTGTATCTTGTTGTGGACATAGAACCACGCTTCTGTGCGGGCTCCCCGGACTGCCTTTTTTGCAAGCCCCGGCGGCTTCTTCGCTGCCCGTTTTGCCTCGGTCTTGTCCAGTTTCTCCCGGGCCTTTCCCAGCTTTTCCCCGGCGTGTTCCACTTTTGCCTGTGCTTTCTGGTACTTGTCCTTTTTGCTCCCGGCCTTCTCGGCGGAGCCCTCCGGCTCCTGTGCCTTGCCGGTATCCTGCGGCCCGTCCGCTTCATCTTCCTGCCTCATGCGGTCAGAGGGACGGCTTTTCCGTCTGTCCTCTTGAAACTTGCCGCTTTTGGACTTCGGGCCATCATGGCCCGAAGGACTGTCCTGCCCGGTATCCTCGTCCTTAAACCGCAGGCGTCGGGATGGTGCGGGGGAAGGCCCTTCCCGTTCAGCCGGTCCGGGGCGATTGCTCCCGGTATCCTCCGTCGGCCCCGGCCTTTGAAAATTCCGTTTATCCGGTTTCTTTCCGATGATGTATCCCTCCTTTCCAAACCTCGGGCCATCATGGCCCGAAGTGCGTTATGCCCGGTTCATTTCCTGTTTTTTGTCCTCCGGGCGGGTGGTCATAATGGCGTACAGCTCGGTATTCTGCGGGAAGCGGTCAACAAACGGGATGGTGGTACTCCCGAAGAACAGCAGTCCTTCGCCGGAATTGGTATGGGTCACATAGGAAAGCTGGTGGGGGCTGATCCCAAGCTGTTTGGCTAAAATCTGCCGGTCCCCCTGTGCCTGCGAGAGCAGCACAAGGAAGTCCGAGTTTTCAAAGA
>NZ_JAWQDE010000019.1:0-67388 GCF_036318045.1 Clostridium sp. CM74B_53
CATGGTCCTCATCGTGATTCCACTCTTCCAGGGTGATATGATATTTGGGCGCGATATATTCAAAGATTTCTCGTGCGCGACCCGAGATCGGATCATTCAGGACCTTTTTCCGGTACTTTACGACCAGGATCAGATGATAATAGAGTAAAAATACTGAATGTGCATTATTGTCAAGTTCTCTCATATTTATCAGTCTTTCTTTCTATTTCGACTGATTTAATTATATCACAAATGAAATCATTTGTCTATTACATTTCAGAACATTTGTTCTGCTCAATCTGCAATCTATTTTCCCTTCAGGCTTCAGGCTTATTCATTGTATGCAGGATTGATGATATAGCACGACTGCAAAAATCAATATATGAGAAGTTTACAACACACAGCACAACTATGTGCAATAATCTGATATTTACATGCCAACTATGGCACTATGCAAGAGATGGCAATTCATCTCACCACCTATAGAGGTGGGAGAATTCTTGCTGATTCTTGTTAAATTTGCCAGAATGAAAATCCGACTGGCGGAACTGATACCTGTATCATAGCATAGATGGTGTCCTATAAAATCACCAGCCATCATGAAAAAGCAATTTTCTGCTACTCATTTTCTCAGTTTTATGTTAATATAAGGACAGTGTTTCGGGATGGAGCAGAATCATGGAGGAATGAGCAAATGGAACCAATGTATCTGTCAATCCGGCCAGTAGAAACCGGGAAGCGGATCAAACAGTTACTCTCGGAGCAGAACTATACGATCCGTGAAATCCAGGGAGCTTTTGGTTTTGAAAACCCGCAGGCGATCTATAAATGGATCTCCGGAAAATCTCTGCCGAGCCTGGATAACTTTATCATCCTCAGCAGACTGTTACATACCAGTATCGAAGATATCCTCGTCATTGACGGGGATATTTCTTTTTCACGGATCTTCTTAAACTACAGGTTCAATGACATTCCGGCTCGTCTCTCTTATAATCATACTATAAGAAAACGATACGGAAAAAGTGTAAGGAGAGAAAAAATTATGAAAAATTTTTTGAAACTGGGCGGACTTTCCATCCTCTCTTGCCAGTACATGTACGTCGACCATGAAGACTATCTTGCAGATGCTCTGTTTGCGCAGAATCAGGTTCCCGTACGATTCGGTCATGAATTTAAACGAAATGGTTCTCCGTACTGCATTATTACCTGCCGGGTATGGAAGAAGGACATCGCCGGTTTTGAGAGGACCATGGAATCACTGTATAACAAGATGCTCCTGCTCGGTCATAGCGATTATGCGGAATTCTGTGAAGAACTTATGGGAATGATCGAAAAGGAACGAGGTGCTGCATGATAAAAATTTACGAGTCCTTTTTAATTCTAAAACAATTGTGGATGGACTTTTTTAAAGAAAATATCTCTCAATTTAAGAAAATAGTGTTCTATAGCAAACTTTAAATTTCTTTTTGTATTTGATAGGACTAATTCACAATATTAACTCTACTATTACAATGCAATCGGCTATTTTTCTTTGAATTGACACTCTATTTCAATAAAAGTATAGTCAACTTGCATCTTCCATTGTTCTGTATCTCTCACCCCATATTATTGCGTAAAACTCGGGTTTTGCGAAATAATATGGGCCGTTTCGGCGGGTTATGAGCCAAATTGTTTTAATTGTGTGCGCACACCTTTGAATTTTCTGACGTTTTATCTGCTTTTTTACACCTTTTCCCTGTATTCAACTCTGTTCTCTCCGCTTTTGCCTGCTTTTTCTCTGGCTTTTGTCCTTTAATAGTTATGTATAGCAATATCTATGTATAACATGTATATCATTCGCATGATCAAGTTGACTCCTCTCCCATGCCATGCTATACTAAGAACAATTCAGGAGGTACGGTAAAATGAGCACAGAAAAGAATGAAAAAGAGATCCGGCAGGTCAATTTTCGTATCGACCAGGCATCTGCGGACGCGTTCAGGTCGTTCTGCACTGCAAATGGAATGAATCAGGCACAGGGATTCGATCATCTGATCCAGGTGTTGGAGTTAAATAACGCAAAGGCAGCGACCCCGGGGCGTGCCGTTGAGATAGAAAATTTTGAGCGGTTGACAAAAGATCTTCTTGCCGCATATCTCACAAGTCTTGAACTTGGAAACACGACGGAGGCCCGCGTGGCGGAGCGTTTTAAAACGGATCTGCAGCGGAAAGACCGGACGATCGATGAACTGCGGGAAAAGGCCGATCAGGCTGTGGACGAAAAAGAGAAACTTGCCGGATCGTTTGAGACGTTGACCAAGGAGAAAAAACAAATCGAAGAAAATGCTCTCAGTATGAAACAGGCGATGGAGGCTGCCCGGAAGTCGGCCAATGATCTGGAAGAACTGAACCATGTGCTGAGAGACCAGGTGGAACAGCTTCAGAAAAAGGCGGCCCATTATGACGAGATCGTTAAGATCAGTGCGGCGATCAAATCAGAAAATGAACAGCTGAGCAGGCAGCAGGAAGAACTCTCTCGTCAGCTCGCGAATGAAACTGCGGCAAAAAAGGATTACGAAGAGCAGATCGGGAAACTTACAGCCATGGTCCGGGATCTGGAACATGCGGCTGCTGAAAATAAAATGCAGCTTGCCGGGTTAAACAGCCAGTTAAAGGAACAAGAGACGGACTGCCAGAACCGTTTAAAGCAGGCACAGATGCAGGCGGATCTTGCGATGGAACGGGCTGTTGCAGCCAAAGAACGGGAAATGCAGGAAGAATTCCGCAAGCTTGACCGGGAAAATGCCCGCCTCATCGCGGAACTTGAACATTTCCGGGCATCTGCTGATGCTTCTTCCGGCAAAAATTCAGGGAATATTAAGGAGCAGACAGTATGAGTGAGTCGCAGTACTTTGCACAGCGGGATCAGAAAAATGAAGAAAAGCTGAAGGCAATGCTCTCTGCTCTCCCATCCTGCTGTACAGACTTTTTTCGCGGGATCGAGCCGTCGACATCTTCCATGACCCGGCTGTCCTATGCGTATGATCTGACGATGTTTTTTCATTTTCTGAAGGAGATAAAGGAGGAATGGAAAGAAATTCCGTTGGAGCAGCTGCAGACGGAAGCTCTCTCGCAGATTTCCGTGCAGGATATCGAGCGTTACCTGGAAGATCTCAAATACCGCCCGAATGATCCGGAACACAAGAATATGAACAGGGAACAGGGGATCAAACGGAAGTTCTTTTCACTGAAGAGTTTCTTTGGATATCTTTGCCGCGTGGGACTTTTAACGGTAAATCCGACACTTTCCATGCAGATGCCGCGGACTCATGCCAAAGAGATCGTCCGGCTCAATTCGGAGGAAATGAAGGAGCTGCTGGCGGAAGTTGACAGCGGATCCGGCCTGTCAGGCAGACAGAAAGCGTTTCATGAACGGACCAGACTCCGCGACAGCGCTCTCCTGGCACTGATGCTGGGAACCGGGATCCGCGTATCGGAATGTGTCGGACTGAATCTGGATGATGTAGACATGAAAGAAAGCGGGATCCATATCCGCAGAAAAGGCGGCAAGGAGACGACCGTGTATTTCAATGCGGAGGTGGCAAGGCGCCTGAATGAGTACCTGTCGGTCCGGACCGGCATCGAGACATTGCCGGAACAAAAAAATGCCCTGTTTCTCTCCCTGCGCAATCAGCGGATCACGGTGCGGAGCGTGGAATACCTTGTAAAGAAATACGCATCGATCATCGCACCGAAAAAGAAAATAACGCCGCACAAGCTGCGGAGCAGCTATGGCAGCGCTGTTTATAAGGAGACCAACGATATCTACCTGGTTGCAGATATTCTTGGCCATAATGATGTAAATATTACAAGAAAATTCTATGCGGCGATCGAGGAAGACCGGAGAAAGAGTGTGAAGAACCTGGATATTCTGTGAGTATCCGGGTTTTCCGTATTTCTGATCATTACGTCGTCTTTTAGACTTCTGTCTTTTTCGAGACCATTTCAAAAATCGAAAAGCGTCTTCGAGACGCATTTCAGAAATTGATACCGTTTTTCGGATATTCTCTACGCATCCTATACCAATGCCCCCTGCTTTTTCAAAACCTCCTGAACGTGTTTTATCTCTGCCGTTCCCTCCAGGGCATGACATGCGGCGGCAACTCCGGCGGCGTGTCCGGTTGCAAAGCAGGTTCCCATGACGCGGACTGCCGCAAATGCTGCTTCATCGGAAGAAATCATACGGCCTGCACCGTATAGGTTTTCGATGTTTTCTGACTGCAGTGCACCAAGTGGAATGTCGAAATAGCTTCCTTCCTTCACATCCAGATAAGTTGCCATCTTGTCAACATCTTTATGGATCTCCGGTTTCCACCCACAGCGGGCTACACTGTTCTGGCACTTTTTTCCGGTAAGCACATCATCCACGGTAAGGGTTTCTTTTCCGACCATTCTTCTCGTTTCCCGAAAACCGATGGACGGTCCGATGACCGCTAACTCTGCGTGCTCCATGCCAGGCATGTAGGTTTTTAAGGCCTGTACATAACTGAGCACCTGTTTTCTGGTTTCCCGCTCCATATGGGTAAGGTCTGCGGCTGTCAGTCCCTCCGGAATTACACTTGGAAGAAGCACACTGACAATATCAGAATGCTCTTTTTTCAGGATAAATCCCTTTTCTCTTGTAAGGTTCGGGATTCCTGCCTCCTTGGCCTTTCTTACTGCACGCCCCACAGCTTCAGGTGACATGTCACAGTTCGTGTTGACACCGCTTAACCGGAATGGCATGGTTGCCGCCTGCGGGTGTCCGTCGTCTCCGCCCCATATCAGTTTTGCCCCGGAGCGATGAGCGAGATTCGCATCTCCGGATGCATCCACAAAGGTTTTTGCCATTACGGTAAAGCTTCCCTCATCATCGGAACACTGAATAGAAACAATGGATCCAAGTTCCACCTTCGCACTGGTCATGTATGTATGCAAAAAGTAATCCACATGTTCTTTTTCCAACAGATTGTCCATCGCACATTTTAAGTATTCGGGCTGGAAATTGACATTGTAGTTTCCGGTCGCGGAAATGACATAGTCCACGGTCGGCCCAAGTGCCCCCATCTCATCTAACACGAGCTGCCCTACGCCCTCAACGACACGAACCGGATTCTTTCCGCAGGTAAAAAAGCCGCAGAAGGTGCTGACCCCGGAATGGGTCGCCTCTCCGCCAAGATAAGCATTTCTCTCGATCAAAAGTGTTTTCGCTCCGGTTTTCGCAGCGCCGACCGCAGCAGACACACCGGCTGTCCCGCCTCCAACAACAACGACATCATACTGATATAAACGTTCCATAGTAAGCTGTACTCCTTTTTCTGTCAATATCCTAATATTACATTGAAACATGCGATCATGCATGGATTTGAAATCAGCGGATAAAAAATGTGCCGCAGCACCATGAAAAGGTATCTGCGGCTTTTTTGAGCTGCCGGCGGCAGTTATACGTTTGGGCTCTTTTCTAATAAAAGCCGGTAAAGCGTCGGCTCCGCATGGATCGCCTCCAGGATCGCTTCGATCTCCTTCCGGTTCTCCTTCTTCTTTTCCTGCTTTACAGCCCGGATCAGGAGGTTCTTTGGCGTGTGTTCCATGTCGATGAATTCCAGGATCTGGACCCGGTACCCCATGGCCTAGAGGATCTCCGCGCGCAGGGCGTCTGTGTAGAGGGCGGCCATGCGCTCTTTGATGATCCCGTAGCGGAATACCGGGGCAAAGAGATCGCTCTTCATCTGCTTATTGACCTCATGCTGGCAGCAGGGAACAGATAAGATCACCTTTGCGTTCCAGCGGACTGCCTTTTCCAGCGCGTAGTCCGTCGCTGTGTCACAGGCGTGCAGTGTCACGACCATATCCACCTGGTCAGTGCCCTCGTAGGAAGCGATATCGCCGTGAAGGAATTCCAGGGAGTCATAGCCGAACTTCTTTGCAAGCTGCGAGCAGTGCTCGATCACGTCTGTTTTCAGATCCAGACCGGTGATCCGCACCGGGTATCCCTTTAAGACCTTGAGGTAATAATACATCGCGAACGTCAGATAAGACTTTCCACAGCCGAAATCGATGATCCTCGTCTCTTTATTCTTATCAAGCTTCGGGAGCACGTCCTCGATAAATTCGAGGAAACGGTTGATCTGGCGGAATTTGTCGTACTTCGCATGGACGATCGCCCCGTCCTTCGTCTGGACACCGAGCTCCACGAGGAACGGGACCGGGATCCCCTCTTCGAGGATGTAGCGCTTCTTCCGGTTATGGGAAAGTCCGTTCGCCCAGGCAGCCTGAAGAGCCGCGTCGGAAGCGTCGGAACCATTCGTTCCGGAAGCTGATGCCCCATTTCCGGAGGTATTCCCGGAAACCGGCTTTTTCTTTACCTTAACAGTCACCTTTCCCTTTTTGCTCACAAGAACGGAACCGCTCTTATCTCTCGCCTCGAGCTGGAGCTGGCGGAAACTTGTTTCCATGAGACCTTCCAGATAGGCAGCCGCTTCTTCGGCTGTCAGATTTTTGTGGAAAGCCTGTTTTCCGATAAATTCCTCCGCCTGAAAATGCAGGACGCCCTTTGCCAGTACCGGGCGGATCCGTGCCTTCAGAAAATCATTTTTCTCCGCCTGACCGCTGGCAGTCGCCTGGATCAGGTTTTCATTTAAAAAATCAGTGAGTACACTGTGAAGTTTTCTCTTTTCCATCACTTTTTCTCTCCCCAGCCGCCGCGCAAAAGTTCCGGATGATCCGTCAGATGGGCAAAATCGTTAAAACGGTTTAACAGCATTTCGCCGTCGGATTCCCGGTAATAAAATTCCGTGATGCCGCAGTTTTCCAGATGTCTCGCAAGAAGCGGAACATACGCCCCGTCCATGTGAAGATAGTGGGTCACAAGACTCCGGATCACGCCTCCGTGGGTGACGACAGCGACCGTCTCCGCGCCGGACTTTGCGATTTCGTCCATGACCGGAACGGCACGACGGATCACATCCGCCGCACTCTCTCCGCCCGGATATGGAAGATCCTGTTTCATGGACGCTCTCGCGGCGAAAAAGTCCGCGTAGCGCTCCATGATCACATCGTCCGAAAGTCCCTCAAGATCACCGAAAGAGATCTCGCGGAGTCCTTCCCGGATGATCCTCGGTGCACGGATCTTCTCATTGATGATATCAGCAGTCTCGCGGGCACGGATCAGGTCACTGGACCAGACGGCGTCGATGGATTCCTTTTTCAGTCTCTTGCCGAGGAGCTCGGCCTGCCGCCTTCCTGCATCGGAAAGCGGCACATTTACGTTGCAAAGCGGGCTGTTCTGCCTGCCGTGACGGATCAGATAGATTCTCATAGTTTCTCCTGTTTAGTTCTTAAAGCTGTGGATCGGTGCCGGGATCCTTCCGGTCCTGTTCACAAATTTCTCACAGCTGAATGAGTTGACCGGCATGATCGGCGCATGTCCTAAAAGACCGCCGAACTCGACCGTCTCGCCGACGCCCTTTCCAATCACCGGGATCAGGCGGACTGCTGTCGTTTTCTGGTTGACCATACCGATCGCCGCCTCGTCTGCGATGATGCCGGAGATCGTCGCTGCGCTCGTATCTCCAGGAACTGCGATCATGTCAAGACCTACAGAGCATACGCAGGTCATCGCTTCCAGTTTTTCGATCGTAAGAGCGCCCTCGTTGACCGCATCGATCATTCCCTGGTCCTCGCTGACCGGGATGAAGGCGCCGGAAAGTCCGCCGACGTAGGAGGAAGCCATAACGCCGCCTTTCTTTACCTGGTCATTTAACATGGCGAGAGCGGCTGTTGTACCCGGGGCACCTGCGCGTTCCAGACCGATCTCCTCCAGGATCTCAGCGACAGAATCGCCGACAGCCGGTGTCGGAGCCAGGGACAGGTCGATGATGCCGAACGGGATCCCGAGACGCGCGGATGCCTCTTTCGCTACGAGCTGGCCGACACGGGTGATCTTGAATGCCGTCTTTTTGATCGTCTCACATAAAGTTTCGAAATCAGCGCCGCGAACAGACTGGAGAGCCGTCTTTACAACGCCCGGTCCGGAGACGCCGACGTTGATGATCGCGTCTGCCTCTGTAACGCCGTGGAATGCTCCCGCCATGAACGGGTTGTCGTCCGGTGCGTTGCAGAAAATAACAAGCTTTGCGCAGCCTAAGCAGTCGTTGTCTTTCGTGTACTCTGCGGTTCTTACGACCATCTCGCCCATTAAGCGGACTGCATCCATATTTAAACCGGTCTTTGTGGAGCCGACATTGATGGAGCTGCAGACAAAATCGGTCTCTTTTAACGCCTGCGGGATGGAGCGCATCAGGTTCTCATCAGCTGTTGTCATGCCCTTGGATACAAGAGCGGAATATCCGCCGATAAAGTTGACGCCTACAGTCTTTGCCGCACGGTCCAGGGTCTTTGCAATCGTCACAAAGTCCTCCGGGCTCTTGCAGGCTGCTCCGCCGACAAGGGCGATCGGTGTCACGGAGATCCTCTTGTTGACGATCGGGATCCCGAAATCGCGCTCGATCTGTTTTCCGGTCGGGACCAGGTCCTTTGCGAGTGTCGTGATCTTGTTGTAGATCTTTTCGTTTAATTTTTCGAGATCGGAGTCACAGCAGTCCAAAAGGCTGATGCCAAGAGTGATGGTGCGGACATCCAGGTTCTCGTGCTCGATCATATTGTTAGTCTCGTTGACTTCCAGATGTGTAATCATAATTGTTTCCCTCTCCTCAAGCTGTCATTAGATACGATGCATTTTTGTAAAGATCTCTTCACGCTGGCACTTGATGTTGACGCCGATCCCGGCACCGATCTCATCGAGTCCGGAAGACATTTCATCGAAGGAAACGTTTGCTCCGCTTCCGTCCACGATCATCATCATGTTGAAGTATTCCTGGACGATGGTCTGGGAAATATCAAGGATATTAATTTTATGGTCCGCAAGATATGTACATACCTTTGCGATGATGCCTACGGTGTCTTTTCCTACTACGGTGATAATAACTTTATCCATGGAAATTTTCCTCCTTGTGTTGTGCCTTCCGCGTATTGTGATCCGGATCCGTCCGGACTGAGATCGTTGCCGGAACATATGGATCCCGGGGAAAGGTAGCTTTATGCAGTGATAAAGCGTAAAATTTTCTTAAAATATATCATTATAGCCGGTATGATGCAAGTGTTTTTTCGCAGCATCAGCAAAATCTGCTACAGACTGATGATCTCCGACATCTCATCTCTCTTTGCGACTGCCAGGTGAAAATCATCCGCATGGTATGGGCAGTCTCCCATGTCGATCTCCAGCCGGACGGTCTCATAGGCCAGCTCCGGCATGTTGTTCTCCTTGCTCAGATGTCCCAGCAGGATGTGCTTTAATCGGCCGCTCAGGATGCAGTTTAAGAGGCGTCCGGCGTTCTCGTTGGAGAGATGGCCGAAATCTCCCATGATCCGGCGTTTTAAGTAGTATGGGTACGGTCCCGTCTCCAGCATCCGAAGGTCATGGTTGGACTCTAAGAGCATCGCGTCGAGATCGAGGAGATGGTCGATCGTGTACTGGTTGAAATGTCCAAGGTCCGTTGCGACTGCCACAGACTTATTTCCCGACTGGATCCGGTAAGCGACCGGGTCGGCCGCATCATGGTCGATGTGGAACGGCTTGATCGTCAGATCCCCGAGGGAAAATTCGGTGTCCGGCAGGATCGGGTGCAGCAGCTCCTCCGGGTATTCGCCGAGGCCTTTGATCTTCCGGATCTCGTCGAGTGTCCCTTCTGTGGCGTAGATCGGGACTTCATATTTTCGCGCAAGGACGCCCAGCCCCTTTACATGGTCGGAATGTTCATGGGTGATGCAGATGCCGTCCAGTTCGCTCGTCTTTAAGCCGACCTCGTTAAGACCCTGCTCGATCCGCTTTGCGCTGATGCCGGCGTCGATCAGGACGTGGCTCTCCTCCGTCCCTGTGTAGATGCAGTTTCCGCTGCTTCCGCTGGCAATACTAACAAATCTCATGGTCAAGGATCTCCTTCAGCTGTCGTTTGATATCGGATTCGTCCCCGTTGTTGTCGATGACACGGCTGCAGAGCGCGCGGTATTCCTCCTCCGACGCCTGCCTTCCGATGATGTCCTCGCATTTTTCACGGCTGTAGCCGCGGTTTTCCATCAGGCGGACGATCCGGTTCTCTTTTGTCGTGTAGACGTACCAGAGCTCGTCAAAGAAGTTCTTCGGCGCAGTGTCAAAGACCGCTGCCTCGATGATCACGAGGTTTTCACTGGCGGCCTCCGCCTCTTCCTTCATCGTCTTCCAGACTAACGGATGGATGATGGAGTTCATCGTCTTTAATGCTTCTTTATCCCGGAAGATCAGGTCCGCCAGCGCTTTTCGGTCCACGGCTCCGTCCGGGGTGAAAAATGACGTTCCAAGCGCCTCTGTGACCTTTCTGAGTCCCAGACTTCCCGGCTCCATGAGATCGTGGGCCACAAGATCCGCGAGAATGATCTTCGCCCCGAAATCGTTCTTCAGTACCGCGAGCACACTGCTCTTTCCGGCTCCGACTCCGCCGGTGATCCCAATAATTTTCTTCTGTTTCATCTATTTCGCCTCAAACCAGTTTTTTCCGTCATGCATGTCGATCTCCAGCTCCACTTTTAAGGATGCCGCATGGTGCATTTCTTCGGAGAGGATCTTCATGACGATCTCTTTTTCGTCCTCCGCCGTCTCGACGAGGAGTTCATCGTGCACCTGCAGGATCAGTCTAGAACGGAGATTTTCCCTTCTTAACCGCTCGTCCACCCGGATCATCGCGATCTTGATGATGTCGGCAGCCGTTCCCTGGATCGGGGAGTTCATGGCTACACGTTCTCCGAAAGAACGCTGCATGAAGTTCGAGGACTTTAACTCCGGTACCGGGCGGCGTCGTCCGAACATCGTGGTGACATATCCCTGCTCCTTCGCGTGGGCAACAAGGCTGTCGAGGAAGGTTTTTACCTGCGGATATGTCTCAAAATAGCGAGCGATGTAATCCATGGCCTCTTTTCTGGAGATGCTCAGGTCCTCGCTGAGTCCGAAGGCGCTGATCCCGTACACGATCCCGAAATTCACGGCCTTCGCGTTGCGTCGCTGTAACGGTGTGACCTCATCAAGCGGGATGTGGAATACCTGGGAAGCTGTGATCGCGTGGATATCCTGGGCGGTCTTATACGCCTCGATCAGGCGCTCATCGCCGGACATGTGGGCGAGGACGCGCAGCTCGATCTGGGAGTAGTCGGCATCCAGGAAGATAAATCCATCGCGCGGGACAAAGACTTTCCGGATCTCTCTTCCGAGTTCCATGCGGATCGGGATGTTCTGGAGATTCGGCTCCGTGCTGGAAATCCGGCCGGTCGCCGTGATCGTCTGGTTGAACCGGCTGTGGATCCGTCCGTCTTCCCGGATATAGGTTCCGAGACCGTCCGCGTAGGTGGAATTCAGCTTTGTATACTGTCTGTAGTCCAGGATCTTCTGAATCACCGGATAATCCGGGGCAAGTTTCTCCAGAACATCGGCCGCTGTGGAGTAACCGGTCTTCGTCTTCTTTCCACCTTTGATCTGCATTTTTTCGAACAGGATCTCGCCGAGCTGTTTCGGGGAGTTGATGTTAAACTCCTGTCCGGTCATCTTCCAGATTTCCCTCTCGAGGACTGCAATCTGTTTCTTTAACTTTTCTCCGTAAGCGGCAAGTTCTTCCCTGCGGACTGCGATCCCCTCCGCTTCCATATGGAACAGGGTATAGATCAGAGGGAGCTCGATCGTGCGGTACAGCTCTTCCATTCCATCTGCCGTCAGACGCTCCAGGAGCGGTTTCCCGGCCGCAAAGGCTGTGTAGGCCATAAGTCCCGCCATACGGGTGAAATTCTCCGGTTCCTTCGCGTATGCGTCCTCACAGGACAGCTTTTTGATCAGGTCTGCCCTGGACGGGACCGTCATCCCGAGAAGATCTCTCGCAATGTCGTCATAGCCGTAGGAATCCTTTAACGGGTTTAAGAGATATGCCGCAACCCCGGCGTCATAGACCGTGTCCCCGTAGGAAAGATCCGCGAACGGCAGGGAGTGCTTGAGATCCAGGACCCAGGCATGACCCGTTCGGCAGAGTTCCTCATATTTTCCGGCGATATAGCTCTCCGTCATAAAGCCGCCGACCGGGAAGATATAGCTTCCGGTCTCCTCAAAACATAAGGCGAGGGCTGTCACGGAACCGTTTTCTGCAAGAAGTTCCATTCCGATGCGGTCCGCCTTTTTTGCTTTTTCAAAGAGCGCATCCGCCTCGGAAAAATCCTCCACAAGAACAAACTGTTTCTCCGGTCCGCTTTCATGTTTGATCTCCTCGCCGAATCTCGCCGCGATCGACTTGAATTCCAGGCGTTTCATATATTCATACGCTTCCGGCGTGTAGAGATTTTCCAGTTTCGCATCCGCCATGGAAAATTCGATCGGGGCGTCAATGCAGATCCTTGCGAGCTTTAAGGAAAGATCTGCGAGATCCTTATACTCTTCCAGCGCCTTTTTCGCGCGCGGCGGTTTCACTTCGTCGAGATGCGCGTAGATGTTTTCCAGGTTCTGGTACTGGACAATGAGGTTTGTCGCCGTCTTCTCACCGATGGACGGGACGCCCGGGATATTGTCGGACTGGTCGCCCATCAGGGCTTTCACCTCGATAAACTGTTCCGGCGTCACCTGGTACTCCCGGATCACGTCCTCCGGGTAATAATTGTGGACCTCCGTCGTTCCGCGGCTCGTCTTCGGGAGACAGATCCTGATATGGGTGTCGGAAAGCTGCAGAAGGTCCCGGTCTCCGGAGAGGATCGTCACCTCATAGCCCTCTTTCTGCTCCCGCTTTGCGATCGTTCCGAGGATATCATCCGCCTCATAGCCTTCTTTTGTGAGGATCGGGACACCCATGGCGGTCAGGACCTCCTTCATGAGCGGTACCTGTTCATGAAGTTCCTCCGGCATCGGTTTTCTTGTTCCCTTGTAGGCATCAAACATTTTGTGGCGGAACGTCGGGGCTTTCAGGTCAAAAGCCACCGCAAGGTAGTCCGCTTTCTCCTCATCGAGAACTTTAAATAAAATATTTAAAAAGCCATAGACCGCGTTCGTGTGGAGACCTTCCGAATTTGTCAGGTTCGGCACACCGTAGAATGCGCGGTTTAAGATACTGTGACCGTCGATCAATACGAGTTTTTCCATGTTCACTCCTCTAAAATCTATAGATATCCCATCGTTGTCCAGATGCGGAGCTGCAAAAGGATCATGACGATGAGTGCCATTCCGCACAGAGTCGAGATCGCGTAGGATGCGATCTGGAATGTGGAGATATGGCGCAGGGACCGGTAGGATTCCGCTACCTTTCGTTTCAGATCCCCCACGATGTCATATGTTCCATCCGCTTCATCCAGCTTTTTTAACCCCACATCCACCATGTAGTGGATCTCCAGTTCTTCCCTGCAGTTTTCACACGTTTTGATATGGTCCAGGAAATCTTCCAGCTCCGTCGGGGACAGTTCGTCCTTCATATACGGAACTACCATCTTTTCTGCTTCCATACAGGTCATGGAACACACTCCTTTCAGCCTGAATATACGCGGATCCCGGTTCATTGTCCGCGTAAACGCAAAAAGACACGACCATCTAATGAGAGTCATGTCTTTTCGTTTCTGCCGGCGGCCGGACTTGAACCGGCACGAAGTTACCCCCGTCAGATTTTGAGTCTGATGCGTCTGCCATTCCGCCACGCCGGCATATCTTCGCGGCTGTATATTTCAACAGCCGCATATAAGTTTATCATAAGAACATGAAAATTGCAAGCAGTTTTAGTGATGGAACAGACGGATGCCTGTGAATGCCATCGCCATTCCGTACTTATTGCAGACTTCGATCACATTGTCGTCACGGACAGATCCGCCCGGCTGTGCGATATATTTTACGCCGCTCTTGTGTGCGCGCTCGATATTGTCGCCGAACGGGAAGAAGGCGTCAGATCCGAGAGCCACATCCTGCATCTTGTCGAGCCATGCGCGCTTCTCTTCTTTCGTGAATACCGGCGGCTTCTCCGTGAAGACTTTCTGCCATTCGCCGTCAGCAAGAACATCCATGTACTCGTCTCCGATGTAAACGTCGATCGCATTGTCGCGGTCCGCACGTTTGATCTTGTCGATAAACGGAAGATTTAATACCTGCGGTGCCTGGCGGAGGAACCAGTTGTCCGCCTTCTGGCCTGCAAGGCGTGTGCAGTGGACACGGGACTGCTGGCCGGCGCCGATACCGATCGCCTGTCCGCCCTTTACATAGCAGACGGAGTTGGACTGGGTGTATTTTAAGGTGATCAGGGAGATCATAAGGTCGATCTTTGCGGAATCCGGGATCTCCTTGTTTTCTGTCACAACATTGGATAAAAGGTCTTTGTCGATCTTTAAGTTATTTCTTCCCTGCTCGAAGGTCACGCCGAATACCTGCTTGTGCTCGATCGGAGCCGGAACATAGGACGGATCGATCTGGATCACATTATATTTTCCATTCTTTTTCTGTTTTAAGATCTCAAGAGCTTCCGGTTCATATCCCGGAGCGATCACGCCGTCGGATACCTCGCGTTTGATAAGCTTTGCGGTGTCAACATCGCAGACATCGGAAAGGGAAATAAAATCTCCGAAGGAAGACATACGGTCTGCGCCTCTTGCTCTCGCGTAAGCACTTGCAAGCGGGGAAAGCTCACCGAGATCGTCCACCCAGTAAATCTTTCTTAAAACTGCATCCATCGGAAGACCTACTGCGGCACCTGCCGGGGAAACATGCTTGAAGGAAGTAGCTGCCGGAAGACCTGTCGCTTCCTTTAATTCCTTAACGAGCTGCCAGCCGTTCAACGCGTCGAGAAGGTTGATGTAGCCCGGTTTTCCGTTTAAGACTGTGATCGGAAGATCACTTCCGTCTTCCATGTATACACGGGACGGTTTCTGGTTCGGGTTGCATCCGTATTTTAATTCCATTTCATTCATGATTTGTTTTTCTCCTTTTGATACGACTAGTGATTTTTATTTACGATTCTTGTCTCATACTTTCCGGTCTCGATATCAATGAATCTGACAAAGAGGGAAACCTTGTTGTCCTCATTCAGACTCTCCCATACATTCTTTGTGAAGCTGTCGATATCGCCCTCGATGGCAATGCGTTTCGGCTCACCCTCAAAGCTCGGAAGCGGATTTCCATCGTTCATGTAGGTGTGGATGAAACGTCCCTCACCGCTTAATGGCTTCTCATATGCGTATGTAAAGCGGCTGCAGCTATCCGGGTTTCCATCACTGCTCTTTAAGATGGACATTGCAAAATTGTAGTTCCCGTTCTCAATGTGCATGATTCCGGAGATGCGCGGAGTGTAGTTCGGGCCGTCCGGCTCAAACTCGCGGCAGCGCAAGGACTGCTCGAAGGTCTGCTGGCGGTCCATTCCCTCATAGATCGTATCGGTCTGGTCGCCGTTTGTCACGATGGTCTTATTTCCGAGAACGCGCACCGGGGCGTAGATAATGAGGCTCGGGTCCTCGAGCTTTGACGGATCAAACGCCTGGGTACGGATCCCCTCACCGTCCTTCACAAAGACACGGTTGCGGCTGTTGCTGCTTCTGCCCATGATAAAATATGCGGTCACAGCTGTTTTTCCATCGGCTGATTTACCGATCACGATTCCTCTTCCCGGATAAGAATTGTTTTTTAACTCCTCTGAAAGTGATAATAACTTCATGGAAGTACTCCTCCTGTTTTCGTATAAGATCACCGGAATTTGTACCGGCGACGGGTTTTAATTTTATGATAACATACTTCCTGCAGATTGAGTATTTAAAATTACTTATCAACGATCCCGGCGTTTCCTTATGAAATGCTTTCATTTATTTAACAAAATCGTAATGTGGCGTTCATGTACAAGAGGCAGGTCTTCATGATATAATATAACTGTCTTAGAAAGATAAACCTGGTACCGGACAAGCTTTCTTCCATTCGCCTATTCCGGTGCCGCATTAAAATACGATAAAAGGAGCTGATCTTCTTATGAGAAAAAATCTTTATAAATTTGCCGCTTTAACAATGTTTGCCGCATTATCCATCACCGCATGCAAAAAACACGAGGCTGTGGACATCTCTGGAATTCATACGTCCGCTGCGGAGACCATGGCGGAAACTACTTCCAATGAAACAAAGGCTGATCCGGCAGCAGACAATTCAAAAAGTGACTCCTCAAAAACTGATGCTTCAAAAGCCGGATCTTCTGAGGTCGAGACGCAAAAGGATTCCAACGCCTCCGACGCGTTAAGCGTGAAATCGAAGATCGCGACCGAAAAGACCGGAAAGGTCTCCATCGAATACCCGATCCTCTCCAATCTCCGTGATGCATCCATGACCCAGGCCGTCAATGAGCTTTTAAAGAAAGAGGCGACCTCGATCATCACTGCCTGGGAACTGGACACCGAAAAGGATGAGGTTTCCATCAACTGCGATCTGGTATCCCTCGATAAAAACAAGGCGGTATTTACATTCCACGGAATGGTAAACGTTGCAGAAACAGCCCATCCGTCAAATGTGCGCTATGCCGTCTCTGTGAACTTAAATACAGGATCACCAATCGGTCTGACTGCGTATGCAGATGCGGATTCCATCGCGGAATATCTTTCTTCCGATAACGTTGTGGTGGTAGAACCGGCGGACACAGCAGCTGAAGTAAAGGATTCCATCAAGTCCAGTGGAAAAGAACTCTGGCAGACGGTTTTTGCAGAATGTGATTTTACTTCCGTAAAGGACGGGACATTCCCACAGGCGTTTTCCTACGAAAAAGACGGAGATATCTACCTGATCGTTCCGGTGAGCCATGCGGCGGGTGATTATGCCCTTGTAAAATATTCACCGGAAACAAAATAACAATAGATGATCTGAGAAACGATCCGGTTGATTTCTATCCTGCGTTTTGGTATGATAAAGGGAAGGAAAAAACATGATCTGCCAATCGGTCTATAGGCTTTGGCAGATCACAGAAAGGCTGGTATCTATTAATGGAAAATGTAACGTATATTGACCACCCGCTGGTTCAGCACAAGATCTCCATGTTAAGAAAGAAGACCACAGGAACAAATGAGTTCCGTACTCTTGTTGAGGAGATCGCAACTCTGATGGGATATGAGGCACTCCGCGATCTTCCGCTTGAGGACGTTGAGGTCGAGACTCCGATCGAGACCTGTATGACTCCGATGCTTGCCGGTAAGAAACTTGCGATCGTTCCGATCCTGCGCGCAGGTCTTGGAATGGTAAACGGTGTCCTTTCCCTCGTTCCTTCCGCAAAGATCGGTCATATCGGTCTCTACCGCGACGAGGAGACTCATGAGCCGCACGAATATTTCTGCAAACTCCCGAATCCGATCGAGCAGAGAACGATCGTTGTCACAGATCCGATGCTCGCGACCGGCGGTTCCGCAGTCGCTGCGATCGACTTTATCAAGCAGCACGGCGGAAAACACATCAAATTTATGTGCATCATCGCCGCTCCGGAAGGAGTAAAGAAGCTTCATGAGGCACATCCGGACGTGCAGATCTATGTCGGCCATCTCGACCGTGAATTAAACGAGAACGCGTACATCTGCCCGGGTCTTGGTGATGCTGGCGACCGTATCTTCGGAACAAAGTAATTGATCCGTGAATATCCGGAACATTCCGGTCTTTTCTCCTGAGAAGATCGCGAATGCCAGGCTTTAAACAGATAAAAGACAAAAACCACGATACCTGTTTTTTGGCAGGCATCGTGGTTTTTCTTTTACCTTTTTTATTTACGCGAACAACGAGCCAAAGTCTGCGCTTGCGCATGACCTTGGCGACTGTTGCGATAACAAGGGGAAACTCGCGAAGCGTGTTTTCACTTGTTTGCCGGGACTTGTTCTTTTTATCTGTTTTCAGAGAAAACAGTTATTCCTGTACTTTCTTTGCGATCTCGCCCTGTTTTTTATAGATAGAGTTCTCATCCACACATCCGCGGACGCTGGACAGCGGGTAGATATTGCAGTTTCTGCCGATCACAGTGCCGGGATTCAGGACGGATCCGCATCCAACTTCCACGCAATCGCCGAGCATGGCGCCGAATTTCTTGATCCCGGTCTCGATATCGCCGTCCTCCGCATGGACTTTGACAAGCAGTTTATCGGACTTTACGTTTGAAGTGATGGAACCGGCTCCCATGTGGGCGCGGTATCCGAGGATCGAATCCCCCACATAGTTATAGTGAGGAACCTGCACCTTATCGAACAGGATCACATTTTTGAGTTCTGTGGAGTTTCCGACAACAGCGCCCTCTCCGACCAACGCATTTCCGCGAAGGAATGCACAGTGGCGAACTTCCGTGTCCTTTCCGATGATGATATTCTCACCGAGATATGCGCTCGGCATCACCTTTGCAGACTTGTGGACCCAGACGGTCTCTCCGCGCTTTTCATATTCATCCTCCGGGAGTGTCTTTCCAAGCTCAAGGATGAACTCTTTGATACGGGCCAGTGCCTCCCACGGATAGGTGAACTGGCGAAGGAAGTCTGCAGCCTGGGTGTGGGAAAGATCATAGAGATCCACGATTTTTGTTTCTTCTTTTTTCATATCATTCTCCAATCTGCCGTCTGATCAGACGACGCAAGCGACCGTACCCGGCGCGAGAATGTGCCAAAGCACATTTTTTACAGGCATGTTCCTGCTACTTTTTATAAAATTGTGCCGCAGCGTCAAAGTAAGGGCGCAGCATATAGGCATTGTTCGTCTGTTTGACGCCGTTTGTCCGGAGTGTCACAAAGCGCTCCAGTTTTTCCATGTATTCATCCGGCGTGATCGTTCCCTCCGCCACATACGTCAGGCCTTTTTCCCAGCTCGCCGTGAGTTCCGGATTTAAGAGCTGCCTCATGGATGCCTGACAGACATCAAAGACGATCTCTCCGAGGAGTGTCGGCGTGATGACCTGGGTCTTCTTTGCCAACGCCAGATATTTGATGTTGAACAGCTTTTTCAGGATCTCCGCGCGGGTGGCGCTTGTTCCGATCCCGCTTCCCTTGATCTGGGCGCGCAGATCTTCATCCTCGATGAGCTGACCTGCGTTTTCCATTGCAAGGATCATGGAACCGGACGTATAGCGCTTTGGCGGGGAAGTCTCGCCTTCTTTTATCTCAAGCTTTAGGAGCTTTAATTTCTGTCCCTTTTTCAACCCGGAGAGCATGGCAAGAAGATCCTTTGCTTTTTCATCATGACCCGGATCCAGCTCCTCCGCCTGGGAATCCTGGGACGCACCGGAATTTTCCGCTTTGCTGTTACCGCTGCTTTCCGCCTTCTTTTTTGACGGGACATTCGCAACTTCCAGATATCCCGCTTCCGCGAGGACCTTGTAGGCTGCAAAGAACTGTTCCCCCTGTTTTTCGATCCGCAGGGAAAACTTCTGGTAGACGGCCGGCGGATAAAAAATGCTCAAAAACCGGCGTCCGATCAGCTCATACACCTTTGCAGCCAGCGGATTCAGACTTCGCAGCGCTCCGAATCCCTGACCGGTCGGGATGATCGCATAGTGGTCAGTGATCTGTTTATCATTCACATATTTTGTCTTCGCGATCTGCTTCCATGTTCCGCTGTCAAGTGCCTTCGCGGCAAAATCCGCGAGAGGAGCAAAATTCCGGAGACCGCCGATATTTTTATAGATCTCCTTCGATACTGCGGTGGAGAGGACTCGTGCATCGGTTCTCGGGTATGTCACCAGCTTTTTCTCGTAGAGTTCCTGAATGATCTTTAGAGTCTCATCCGGACTGATCTTGAACATTTTTGAACAATCGTTCTGGATCTCGGCGAGATTGTATAAGAGCGGCGGATTTTTCGTCTCTTTTTTCCGGTCCAAAGCGAGAAGTGTTCCCTCCATCGGATCGGCACTCAGGAACCGGATCAGCTCTTCCGCCGTCTTTTTCTCCTTAAATCCATTCTCCTTGTAGAGCGCCGGTGTTCCAAAATACCGGGAACCTTCCACGGCTCTCCACTCTGCCTCGATGACTGCTGTCTCGTGATCTGGGACATCGAAGGAGCCGATGACGCGGTAGAACGGAGTCTTTACGAATTCACGGATTTCCCGTTCCCTGCGGACGACCATGCCGAGAACGCAGGTCATCACGCGTCCCACAGAGAGCACCGCCCGCTTTTCCCGGAGATAGGACGCCACGGACGGACCGTATTTCAGGGTGAGCACCCTGGAAAAATTGATGCCCATGAGGTAATCCTCTTTTGCCCTGAGATATGCGGACGCCGCGAGATTGTCATACTCTGCGAGGTCCTTCGCCTCTCTCACTCCGCGCAGGATCTCCTCCTCCGTCTGGGAGTCGATCCAGACACGGCGGCGTTTTTTTCCTTTTACGCCTGCCATCTGCTCCACCAGGCGGTAGATATATTCTCCCTCACGCCCGGAGTCAGTGCAGACATAGATCGTGTCCACGTCCGCCCGGTTTAAGAGCCCGCTCACGATCGTAAATTGTTTCTTCACATCGTCGATCACCTGGTATTTGAATGTTTTCGGAAGAAACGGCAGAGTTTCCATGCTCCAGCGTTTCAGGGCCGGATCATACGCATCCGGGTAACTCATGGTCACCAGATGTCCGACACACCAGGTCACGATCGCCTGATCGGACTCGATATATCCGTCTCCTTTTCTCCCGGAAACCTTTAAGGCCTTCGCAAATTCCTGGGCAACGCTCGGTTTTTCGGCGATAAATAATGCTTTTCCCATGAAACCTCTTTCCTAGTTATCTTATTCTCTCCCACCCCGGACCGCAATTCTCCGGGATGAAAGGATCGTTATTTTTTTCTTCTGCGGAAGCTCCGACAGGATTAGTGCCGCAAACATCAGGGCGCATCCGACTAACATCTTTCCGGTCAGCACATCCTTTAAGAAGATCACGGAAAACAGTGTCCCAAACACAGATTCCAGGGAAAGAAGGATCGCCGATGTGGAGGCGCTTAAATATTTCTGACCGATATTCTGTAAGAGATACGATACGGTCGTCGAGAAAACTGCAAGGTACAGCAGGCCTACGATCAGAGACTGATTCGCCAGGACCGCGAAATCAAAGGATCCGTCGAGAAACGGCGCACAGATCCAGTTGATGATGGCAGCCGCAAGGATCTGGATCACGGTCAGTGCGATCGGATCATGGTGCTCCGTGAATTTGTCGATAAATACCATATGGACTGCGAACATCAGACCGCACACCAGTGTCAGAAAATCTCCGAAATTGATCGTGAGGTCGCCCTGCAGAGATAAAAGTGCGAGACCGATGACTGCGATAAACGCTGCAGCGATATTTCGCCCTGTCGGTCTCTTTTTGCTGACGATCCAGTAGAAAAACGGTACAATGATCACATACAGGGTCGTGATAAAGGCGTTTTTGCTGGCCGTCGTGTATTTCAGACCGTAAGTCTGGAACTGGTAGGACAGGCAGAGGAATATTCCCAGGATCGCGCCGCAGAGGATCGTCTGGCGGTCCGCTGCGAACAGATTTTTATGAAATAACAGGGCAAGCAGGACCGCAGACATGGAAAAACGGATCGCCAGAAGATACGTCGGCGGGATCAGATCCACGGAATTCTTCATCACAACGAAGGCAAAACCCCAGATCATGGTCGTCAGGATCAGCCCCAGTGATGCCAGGATCCTGACGCTGCGTTCATTTAAATTTTTCATTTTTGGTCCTTTACTCATGAATATAGAAATGGTATCCTGTCACGGATTTCCACTCTTTTCCAGCTTTTACGATCGGTGACGGGAAATGAGGCTTGTTGACTGCATCCGGGAAGTTCTGGGTCTCAAAGCAGAAAGCAGTTCTCGCATGGTAGAAAGCACCTGATTTTCCGTTCCCCTGCTCCAGCCAGTTTGCCGTATAGAACTGGACCCCCGGCTGATCCGTATAGACATCCATGGCTCTTCCGCTTTCCTCGGAGAAGATCTGCGCGGAGAGGGCAAAATCACCGCGGACGTGGGAGAGGCACCAGTTATGATCATAGCCATGTCCCTGAACAAGCTGGTCGAAATCTTCATCGATCCGCTCTCCGATCACATGAAAGTCCGTAAAGTCCATCGGAGTTCCCTTTACCGGAAGAATCTCACCGGTCGGGATCGACGTCTCATCGGACGGAGTATAAAAATCGGCAAGGATCCGCGCCTGGTGCTCCAGGACAGAACCGCCATTGTTTCCAAGAAGGTTAAAGTATCCGTGATTTGTCAGGTTCACAGGCGTATCCGCATCGGAAAGAACGCGGTAAGTCAGTGTCAGCATATCCTCGTCAGTCAGCGTGTAGGTGACGGATACGATGGCGTTTCCCGGATAGCCCTGATCCCCGTCCGGACTTAAGAGTGTAAAAGTGACGCTGTTTTCCGACTCTTCCTTCGCATTCCAGAGTCTTGCGTCGTAGTAATCAAGACCGCTGTGGAGATTATTCGGACCGTTATTGATCGCCAGTGTGTATTCGGTCCCGTTCAGGGAAAATCTTCCTTTTCCGGTGCGGTTTGCGATACGACCGACGACGGAACCGAAGTGCGGACCGTTCTTTAAATAACCGGCAGCATCGTCAAACCCCAGCATCACATCGTCCATAACCCCGTTTTTGTCCGGAACGATCATGCGGACCCAGACAGCCCCCAGATCTGTGACGGATGCCATCAGCCCGTTTTTATTTTTGATCGTGTAGAGGCTTACTTCTCTTCCATCCGGCATCTCCCCAAAATGCTCTTTTGTTACTGACATGATAATACCTCCTCTGCGTAAAAAGAGCCCGCGAAAAAGCGGGCCCCTTGTTTTTATTTTGCTGTGATATATCCCTGCTTTGTGAGAAGCTCTGCGCAGAGGACTGCTCCGCCTGCAGCGCCGCGGACTGTATTGTGGGACAGACCGATGAACTTCCAGTCGTAGACGGTATCTTCTCTTAAACGTCCGATGGATACGCCCATTCCGTTCTCGAAATCGACATCCAGCTTAACCTGCGGACGATTGTCCTCTTCCATGTACTGGATGAACTGCTTCGGTGCGCTCGGAAGCTCTAACTCCTGCGGAAGTCCCTTGAAGTTTACGAGTTTTTCGATGAGCTGTTCTTTAGATGCTTTCTTTCTGAACTTTACAAATACAGCAGCTGTATGACCGTTTAATACCGGCACACGGACGCACTGGCATGTGATCACCGGCTCTTTTGCCTTTACGATCACGCCGCCCTCTAAGTGGCCCCAGATCCTGAGCGGCTCCTGCTCGCTCTTCTCTTCCTCGCCGCCGATGTACGGGATCACGTTCTCGACCATCTCAGGCCAGTCCTTGAAGGTCTTTCCTGCTCCGGAGATCGCCTGGTATGTAGTAGCGACTACTTCATACGGCTCAAACTCTCTCCATGCACTGAGGGCCGGAGTGTAGCTCTGGATCGAGCAGTTCGGTTTTACCGCGATGAATCCGCGTGTTGTGCCGAGTCTCTGCTTCTGGAATTTGATCACGTCAAAGTGCTCCGGGTTGATCTCCGGGATCACCATCGGAACATCCGGTGTCCAGCGGTGAGCGCTGTTGTTGGATACAACCGGTGTCTCTGTCTTTGCGTAAGCTTCCTCGATCGCACGGATCTCTTCTTTTGTCATATCAACGGCGCTGAATACGAAATCAACGGTCCTTGATACGGCATCAACGTCGTTTACATTCATAACGACTAAATTTTTTACTTTTTCCGGCATCGGAGTCGTCATTTTCCAACGGCCTCCAACAGCCTCCTCATATGTCTTTCCTGCAGAACGCGGGCTGGCAGCCACGGTCGTCACTTCAAACCATGGGTGGTTTTCAAGGAGAGAGATAAATCTCTGTCCTACCATACCTGTTGCTCCAAGGATACCAACTCTAAGTTTCTTTTCCATCACACATATCTCCTCATCTTTGCCTGACAGTCATCTTCAGTTGACGGCTTGCCATTTTTCCACCCGTCACGGACATATGTCTCCATGTACGCAACATTCGTGTTGATGTCTATCCTAACTCAAAATGACAAAAAATGCAAGCATTAAATGACCTCAAGCGCTACGCGGATCATATCTGCAAAGGAAGTCTCGCGTTCCTCGGCGGTCGTCTTCTCTCCTGTCACCATGGAATCGGATACGGTCAAGATGGAGAGTGCCCGCGCTTTTCCGAGGGCAGCGTTCGCGTAGAGAGCAGCTGTCTCCATCTCCACTGCGAGAACTCCCATATCGGCGAACTGGAGTCCGTCATGCTTTTTCTTTTCCGGCTCATAGAAAAGATCCGATGTGAGGACATTTCCTACATGGTAAGGAAGATTTTCCTGCTCCGCATTGAAGACTGCCTTGATCAGAAGACCAAAGTCTGCGATCGGAGCGAAGTCTCCCGGAAGTCCGAATTCCTTCACATAGTTTGTCTGTGTGCACGCGCCCATGGCGAATACGAGATCACGGATATGAACATCTTCGGAGATCGCTCCTGTCGTGCCTACACGGATCAGTTTCTTTACTCCGTATCCCTCGATGAGCTCGTGGGTGTAAATTCCGATCGACGGGCATCCCATTCCCGTTCCCATGACGGAAACAGGTTTATCACGGTAAAATCCGGTATAACCGAACATATTTCTTGTGGTATTAAACTGTCTTGCTCCTGCAAGGAAATTCTCAGCGATAAATTTTGCACGGAGCGGATCGCCCGGAAGTAAGATGGAAGGTGCGATCTCGCCTTCTTTTGCTGCGATATGAGGTGTTGGTACGTTCATGGTAGTTCCTCCTTTTTTATCGAATGTTATTCCTATATATTATATTATTATTATAACCGAACTTTCGTCCCTTTTCCATCCCTCTTTGCGGCTTTTAACCGTCCGAGGGCAACTTCTTTTCCTTTATAGTGAGCAGTTCCGTCGACATCCGGCAGATAGACATGTTCCAGCGTATCTTCCTTTTCGAGACGGATCCCGCGAACGCCGCGGCTGTTCTTTTTAAGTTCCGGGATCTCCGCGAGCGGGAATTTTAAGAACATTCCATCCACAGTCTGGAGAACCACATCTCGCTCCCCGTCGACTTCCGTGCCGATTTCCCGGATCTCCACAAGTTTATCATCTTCGGCGAGCTTCGTTGCGACAACGGTCTTGTTTGCCGTCATAAATTCCTCACCGGGAACGATCTTTACGGATGCCTGGGATGTCGCGAACAGGAACTTTTTCCCTGCAAGGCCGGAAGCCGGAAGCATAAAGAGAAGTGTCTCCGTCTTGCCGTCAAATTTGCTGACATTCTCGATAGGGATTCCTTTATCCTTCATTTTGAGCGCAGGGAACTCGGCGACTTTCACCTGATACATGGTTCCGGTATCAGAGAACATGCAGAGTTTATCATCTGTCATCACCGGGAGGACGCGGACATTCTCGCTGTCCACCGTTTCCTGGTTTCTCTCATAGATGGAGCGGTCCATCGTCTTGCAGTAGCCGAAGCGGTCCATAACGAAGATCACTTCCTTCGCTGCTTCCTTCGCCTCCACATAGACCATCTCCTCGCCGTCCTCGATGAGTGTTCTTCTCGGCTCTGCGAACTCTGCCTTGATCGCATCGAGATCTTCCTTGATGACAACGTCCATGTTTTTCTGGTTGGAGAGGATATGCTGATATTCCCGGATCTTCCGCAGGGTCTCTTTATACGATTTCTGGAGTGCAAGGATCTCGAGGCCGATCAGCTTATAGAGGCGCATCTCGAGGATCGCTGTCGCTTGGCGCTCGGTAAAGTGAAGATTCTTTGCATCCTCCTCAAAGCCCGGCACACGGAATCTGATCTTTTCGGTATTTCCCGTCATCAGGCATTCCTTCGCGTCCTTCATGTTCTTTGAGCCGCGGAGTACGGCGATGATCAGGTCGATCACGTCGCAGGCCTCGATGAGACCTTCCTGAACCTCTTTCTTCTCCAGTTCCTTTTCGAGGAGCACATTGTACTTCTTCGTCATATTCCGGTACTGGAATTCCAGGAACGTATTTAAGATCTGTTTGAGGTTCATCGTCTCCGGGCGTCCCTCATCGATCGCCAGCATATTGACGCCGTAAGTGTCCTCCAGCTTCGTCTTCTTGTAGAGGATCGCCTTGATCTTATTGACATCGGCGTCCTTCTTGAGCTCCAGGACGATTCGGATGCCTTCTTTGTTTGACTGGTTCGAGATGTCCACCACATCGGTGAGTTTTCTCGTCTCCACGAGATCGGCGATATCGACGAGCAGTTTGTTGATCCCGGCGCCGATCATCGTGTATGGGATCTCTGTGATCACGAGCTTGTCGCGGTCCGCTTTTCTTCTTCCGAGCTCCACCTCGATCTTTCCGCGGAGCTTGATCTTTCCGCTCCCGGTTTCATAGATCTGTAAAAGATCGCTCTTGTTCGCGATAATACCTCCGGTCGGGAAATCCGGTCCCGGCATATATTCCATCAGTTCTTCCACGGTGAGAAGGCGGTTGTCGATATACGCCTTCACCGCATCGATCACTTCGCCCAGATTGTGGGTCGGGATGCTGGTGCTCATTCCGACTGCGATTCCCTCCGCGCCGTTTACGAGAAGGTTCGGCACACGGACCGGAAGGACTTCCGGCTCTTTTTCCGTCTCATCGTAGTTCGAGACGAAATCCACGGTCTTATCAAGATCTTTTAAATAAACTTCTTCCGCGAACTTCTTTAAGCGCGCCTCAGTGTATCGCATGGCTGCAGCGCCGTCACCTTCGATCGAGCCGAAGTTTCCGTGACCATCCACCAGAGCCATTCCTTTTTTGAAATCCTGGGATAATACGACTAACGTCTCATAGATCGAGCTGTCACCGTGCGGATGATATTTACCCATCGTATCGCCGACGATACGGGCCGATTTCCGGTGCGGCTTGTCGTGGTCCAGATGGAGCTCGCTCATATCATAGAGAACTCGGCGCTGTACCGGCTTTAAACCGTCTCTGGCATCCGGGATCGCTCGTGAGGTGATGACGCTCATGGAGTAGTCCAGATAGCTCTTCTGCATCTCCTCCGAATATTCAGTTCGCAATATTTTTTCAGACATGGTAACTTCTCCTTTTATGCGTCGATCTCCGCCTCATCGGCATGATCATAGATAAATTTCTTTCTCGGCGGGACATCACTTCCCATCAGAAGCTCCGTCACCTCACTCGCCATACGGGCATCTTCGATCTCCACCCGCTTTAAGACACGGTTTTCCGGGTTTAAAGTCGTCTCCCAGAGCTGGTCCGCGTCCATCTCACCGAGACCTTTGTAGCGTTGAAGCGTAAAGTCCCCGGAATGGCTCCTTCTGTACTCTTCTAACGCCTTGTCATCGTACAGATAGCGCTCTTCCCCGCGCTTCGGAACGACCTTGTAGAGCGGCGGCATCGCGATATAAACGTGACCGTCGTAGATCAGCTCCGGCATAAAGCGGTAGAGGAACGTCAGGAGCAGGGTGTCGATATGGCTTCCGTCCACATCGGCATCGGTCATCAGGACGATCTTATCATATTTCAGTTTTGTGATATCAAAGTCATTTCCATAACCTTCAGAAAATCCGCAGCCGAACGCGTTGATCATCGTCTTGATCTCGGCGTTTGCCAGAACCTTGTCCATCGATGCCTTTTCCACGTTTAAGATCTTTCCGCGGATCGGCAGGATCGCCTGAAACTGACGGTTTCTTCCCATCTTTGCGGAACCGCCGGCGGAATCTCCCTCGACGATGAAGATCTCACATTTCGACGGATCACGGCTCTCGCAGTTTGCAAGTTTTCCGTTGCTGTCGAAGGAGAACTTTGACTTGGAGAGCATGTTTGTCTTTGCTTTTTCCTCCGCTTTCCGGATCTTCGCGGATTTTTCTGCACAGGCGATGATCGCTTTTAAGGTGTCAAGGTTACGGTCAAAGAAGCGCTCCAGCTCCTCCCCTGTCATCGTGAACACGGCCTTTGTCGCATCGGCACTGGCAAGTTTTGTCTTTGTCTGTCCCTCAAAGATCGGATCCGGGTGTTTTACGGCGACAACGGCCGTCATGCCGTTTCTCGTGTCAGCACCGGTAAAGTTGCTGTCTTTCTCCTTTAAGATGCCGAGTTCCCTCGCGTAGGAGTTGATCAGCTGGGTAAATTTCGTCTTAAAGCCCACCAGGTGGGATCCGCCCTCCTGGGTAAAGATGTTGTTGCAGAATCCGAGGATATTCTCCTCAAAGGCGTCCACAAACTGGAATGCGACTTCCACTTCGATCTGGTCTACACTGCCCTTAAAATATACCGGCTCATGGATCGGTTCTTTTCCGTTGTTCAGTTCACGGACATAAGCGACGATCCCGTCAGGCTCATGGTAAGTTACGCTTTCCTCTTCGCCCGCACGTTTATTTACATAGTGAAGGATCAGCTTCGGGTTTAAGTATGCAGATTCATGAAGGCGGCTCTTCAGCCACTCCGCCTTGAATTTTGTCTTCTCAAAGATCGTTGGATCCGGCAGGAAGTTGATCTCCGTTCCCGTCTCCTTCGATTTTCCGATCACCGGAAGAAGACCGTCCTTCAGCTCAACGACCGGATGCCCTTTCTCATATTCATCATAATATACTTTTCCATCTCTGGAAATTTTGACCTTCATCCGTTCCGACAGAGCGTTTACAACAGAAGAACCGACGCCGTGAAGTCCGCCGCTGGTCTTATAGGAATTATTGTCGAATTTTCCGCCCGCGTGAAGAGTTGAGAGGACCACGCGCTCTGCGGAGACGCCTTTTTTATGCATCTCCACCGGGATCCCGCGGCCGTTGTCTTTTACGGTACAGGATCCGTCCGCCTCCAACGTTACCGTGATCTCTGTACAGAATCCGGCCAGGTGCTCGTCCACCGCATTGTCGACGATTTCGTATATCAAATGGTTTAAGCCCTTAGTTCCAACGCCTCCGATGTACATTCCGGGACGTTTGCGGACTGCCTCCAGTCCTTCCAGTACGGTGATACTGTCAGCATTATACTGTGCTTTCGCCATGTAAAGACCTCCAATTATAAGTCATAAACTGCGGCAGAGAGCATTTCCCCGCCGCAGTTTCATTTTTATTTTCGTGGCCGCTGCATAATGCTCCGGCCATGTTTTGTAGTCAGCTTTTCCTATTATACACTCAAAACTTCCAGAATTGCAAGTGTTTTCTATCGAACATATATTCGAAAAGCAGATGAAAACACGCTTCGCGGGTTTCCCCTTGTTATCGCGACAGTCGCCAGGGTCTCGCGCAAGCGCGGACTTTGGCTCGCTGTTCGCGTAAATAAAAAGCCTGCGGAAGATCCCCCACAGGCTGATGTACTGAAATTTATACTCCACCGAACCGGAGCACGATCCCGATCACAGCGGAAGCCGCGATGAACGCTACCGGGTGAAGTCCTTTTGTTTTTTTGCAGATCGCGGTGAAATAGTAGAGCACCACGAGAAGGACGATGCTGCGGATACTGATCAGGTCTGTGATCTTTCCGCTCGCCGCGAAGGCGTCCTTATGAAGAAGGACCAGTGAAAGGACGGAAAGCCCTGCCGCCGCGATCAGGCCTGTGGAGGCCGGGCGGAGACCGTAAAAGGCGTTCTGGACATATTTGTTTGTCTTAAATGCCTTTAAGAAGCCGGCAATGATCAGGATCACGATGATCGACGGTGTGATCAGACCGAGTGTGGCAATGACTGCGCCGACCGGTCCGGCCGTTGTAAAGCCGACATAGGTTGCCATGTTGACGCCCATCGGTCCCGGTGTGGACTCGGAGATCGCCACCATATCGGCAAGCTGTCCGTAAGTGAACCATCCGGTCTTGTCGGAGATATTATAGAGGAACGGCAGTGTCGCCATTCCGCCGCCGATCGCGAAGAGTCCGGCTTTGAAAAATTCGAAGAATAATCGGATCAGGATCATCATTTGGAAGCCACCTCCTTATTCTTCAGGATAATTCCAACAACCGCCGCAAAAATTACAAATACGATAGGGGAAAGATCTGTCAGCGCGGAGCCGAGGATCACGAGCACGCAGATCACAAGTGTCGGCTTATCGACGACCGCTTTTTTCCAGAGCTTTACGACCGCATTGAAGATCAGGACGCAGACACAGACACGGATCCCCGCGAAAGCGTTCTGGACGATCGCAAGGTGTGCGAAGTTCTGGATAAACGCTGCGATGACCGTGATGATGATCAGGGACGGGAATACAACTCCCAGGGTTGCAACAATACCGCCGATCGGACCTGCGAGTCCCTGACCGACGAAAGTCGCTGTATTTACCGCGATAACGCCCGGAGTACACTGTCCGATCGCGTAATAGTCCATAAGTTCTTCTTCCGTTGTCCATTTTTTTTTCTCAACGACTTCTCTCTGGAGGATCGGAAGCATCGCATATCCGCCGCCAAAGGTAAGACCGCCGATTCTGGCAAACGTAAGGAAGAGATCGAGTAATCGATTCATGTTTTTCTCTCCTTTATTTTCAAAGTTATGTATTATAATAGCTCAAACAAGAAAAAAAGGCAAGGAAAAGGTAGATCCTCTCTCCTTTTCCTTGCCTTCTGACCTGAAAAAATTTCAGAAACTTTGCAAAACAAGTCTCTTCCGCATTACTGAAGATCTTTTTCCGGGATCATTCCGTTTAAAAGATTCAAAACGACATTATTGTCGACCACCATGATCATGTTGGAACCGTCAAGCTGGATATAACGGTATGTCTGATCTGGATTTGCATAGGTTCCGACATAGACTGTGAGAGATTTCTTCTCTCCGTTTACCGTAAGCTCTGCCTGGAAGGTGTTGCGCGTATCCGTCGTCAGGTCTGCATTTGTAAGTTCCTGACTCAGGATATGATAGCTCGCATAATCAAATGCCTTGAGGTTGTTGATCCCGTCTGCGATCTTCGTCATCGCTTCCGTATCGGAGCTGCTGATGGTCGTTGTCTTTCCATCCATTGTGATGGAGACACTCTGAATATCCGATGGGGAGATCTGAAGATCAAGACCGTCACGGACAACAAGTGTAGAGTAATCGAATACCAGGGAATCCACGGTGGCAGCCTTTATCGTGTAGATCTTCTTTTCATCGGAAAGGTAATAATTGCCATCGGCGTCCTGATTTCCGATATCCATGGTGATTGCTCCTTTTTCTCCATCTGTGATCGTAACCGTATATGCCGGTTCGCTCAGCCCGTAAGAAGAAAGATCACTGCCGTCTGCATCCGCGATCTCGGAAACTGCGTGGAGATTTAAGAAGTTCCGGGCCATCGCATCAAATTTATCCTGATTGATCGGGATCGCGGAATCCATGGCATCCAGCCATACTCCGTCCTTCTTTTTAAAGATCATGTCGGTGTCCGCACTGGAATAATCGAAGTCGATCGGTGCATTTAAGGAATATACCTCGATATCAGCGCCGGAAAAGTCAGGTTCCACGGTCTCATCACGGATCTCAGCGATTTCCACCTTTGGAGAGCCGGATTCTTTTGTGCCGGAAGAAGAACAGCCGGTAATGCTTGCAGAAAGTGCTGCAGTCAGGAGCAGTGCTCCTAATAATACATGTTTTTTCATATTTTGTAATCCTCTCATCGTTAATTGTTGGCAAAGCTTTATTTGTGCCAACTATAGCACACCACTGTGTACTTTTTGTGAATTTGCCATACCTTTTCTTTCCACAGCGGCAATATCCCTGATCACGCGGTCCCATGCGGATCATTTCTGCTCTATCTGTGATCAGATTTCCTCCGCCGCCGGAACCTCCCGCAAAAAGTGGATCCGGTCCGAGACCTCTTCCCCGAACGCAGTCGTGTAGATATCCAGATATTCCTCATAGGAGCACGGTATTCCGTTCGACAGCATCTCCATCTCGGTTCCCCAGAGATCGATATCGTAGGGCAGCATCGTGAACCCATTCCGGAGATAGAACTTCTTCCGGCGTGTACGAAGGAAAAGTTCCTCCTCATCCACACATTTTGTACTCTCGATCTCAATGATGAGCCGCATGCCCTGATATTTCCCGCGAAGTGCCCTAAGGGCTGCGGATCCCACGCCATGTCCGCGCGCCTGATCAGCGATCGCAAAATAATCGAGCAGGACGCGGTCTCCCGCTTTCGCCATGATGGCGAGACCGAGAAATCCGTTATTCTCCTCGATCGCCAGGATCTCGACAAGTCCTGTCTCCTGACCGGCGGTGATCATGGAAAACGGCTTTTTCTCACATGCCGGGAAGGCGGTCTCATAGAGTGCATGGACCTCCTCCAGGCGCTTTCCTGAAAATACCTGTTTCAGTTCGATCATCATAGATTCTTTCCTCTTACTTTCAATCGTCGTTGCCGCCCGGCACCATTGGGTCCAGGCGGTTTATTTTTCGTTTTCTCCGCTCTCGAACATCAGGCGGAACAGGCGTTTTCCGCCCTCCGTCCGGAAATTCCGGATAAATACGTTTTTCTGCATATCCGGCGTGGAGCCGTCCTCAAAGAGGTTGACAAGGAAGTCCGCCTCCACGAGGATCTGGTAATCCATTCCGTCAATGTTGTCGTAGGTATGGTGGTGTCCCACGAGATAGCAGACGCGGTCAATGACCTCCTGCGGCCAGGAAAGCGCCGTGAGCATCGTCCGTGCCTCTCCCGGACCTTCCATCTCCTGATATTTTCCGGTATTCCGTCCATATTTCTCTTCCGCCTTGTGAATTCCGATATCATGAACGATCGCTGCGGCCTCCAGGACCTCCTGGGTGTATGGATCGAGGTTCTCCGCGAGACCGATCAGTCTCGCAAACTCATGCACCTTTAAAAAGTGCTGGATCCGTCGTACATCCTTATCGTCATAGCGTGTCATTTCATATAAGAGTTCATCAAGTCTCGTCATGTATGTCATTCTCCTCTTTTTCTATAAATTCAGCTTCTCGTACTTCTCTTCCATAAACCGGTCAAGCCGCTTTCTCAGTTCCCGGTTTTCTTCCTCTTCCAGGTTCTCATCCCTCGCCAGAAGCCGGTTCACATCCTCGGACACCTTTTTCAGTGTCACGGCATCCGTATAGATATCCGCCAGCTGGAATTCGAGATCGCCGCTCTGGCGGATCCCGAAGAGATCCCCCGGGCCCCTGAGTTTGAGATCCTCGGAAGCGATGTAAAAGCCGTCGTTGGATTTATTTAGGACCTCCAGACGCCGGTTTTTCTCCTTGTTTCCGGACGCGTTGACCATGATGCAGTAGGACTGCTTGTCTCCGCGCCCGACGCGCCCCCTAAGCTGGTGGAGCTGTGCAAGACCGAACCGTTCGGCATTCTCGATCATCATCACCGTTGCGTTCGGCACATTGACGCCGACCTCGATAACGGTGGTGGAGACCAGGACCTGGATATTCCCTGCGGCAAATTCTTCCATGATCTTATTCTTCTCTTTTCCCTTCATCTTTCCGTGGAGGTATTCGACCCGGATCCCCGGCAGATTTTCCCTTAAAATCTTCGTGTAGTCCAGGACATTCTCCGCCTCGATCATCTCGCTCTCCTCCACCATCGGGCAGATCACGTATGCCTGGCGCCCATTTTTTACCTCGTTTTCGATAAAACGGTAGGCGCGCGGGCGGTAGCTCTTGTTGACCACGCAGTTTTTGATCGGGAGACGGTTCGCCGGAAGTTCATCAATTACAGAGATGTCGAGATCTCCGTACAGGATGATCGCCAGGGTCCTCGGGATTGGCGTCGCGCTCATGACGAGCACATGCGGCAACTGTCCCTTGCTTCCAAACATTTCCCGCTGGGCGACGCCGAAACGGTGCTGCTCATCCGTGATGACGAGCGCCAGATTGTCATAGACGACCTTCTCCTGGATCAGGGCATGCGTGCCGATGATGATATCCGCTTCGTGCGAAGCAACCTTTTCGTAGGCAAGCCGTTTTTCCTTTGCCGTCATGGATCCGGTGATGAGCACCACTTCCTTTTCGACTCCATGTGCGGCAAACAATTCCGCCACAGACTCATAGTGCTGTCTCGCGAGGACTTCAGTCGGGACCATCAGCGCGCCCTGATACCCATTTTCACAGACCGCCAGGAGTGCCAGGACCGCGATGATCGTCTTGCCGGAACCAACGTCACCCTGGATCAGGCGGTTCATGACGGAGCCGCTCTTTAAGTCTCCCAGCACCTCCTCCAGGGTCCTCAGCTGGGCATTCGTGAGCCTGTACGGCAGATCTTTCAGGAGTCTTCTGCATTCTTCCTGCTTTTCTACATGAAACGGGCTCCGGATGTTCTGGCGTTTTTCCTTTAAATGGCGCACAGCCAGAAGAAAGAAGAAGAACTCGTCATAGACGAGCCGCTTTCTCGCAAATCTCAGGTCTTCCTCGTTTGCCGGAAAGTGGATGTGCTCGATCGCAAAATTATACTCCGCAAGTTCGTTGGAGATCCTTAAGCTGGCCGGAAGATAATCCCTCTCCAGGGTGCGGATCGCGAGCGCCTGTTCGACTGCGGAGGTGATCGTCTTATTTCCAAGACCTTTTGTCTGTGCATAGACCGGGCGCATGCTGGATAAAAGTTCCTCATATGCCTCCGGTTTAAACATCTGGGGCTGTTCCATTGTGAGACCGTTCTTCTTCCGGATCACACGTCCGCGGAAAATAAAGTGACTGTCCGGACGGAGCGTATTTTTCAGGTACGGCATATGATACCAGACAAGGCGCAGTTTCCCTGTCATGTCGCTGATCGTCGCCTGGACGATCGAAAGCCCATTGATATGGACGCCGGTCGCTCCGCTCTTTAAAAAGCCCTCTACAGCGCCGGTCTCATCCTCGGAGAGCTCGCCGATCGCCTTCGGCTCCCTGTACGTGTCATATCCCTTCGGATAGTAATGGAGCAGGTCATCGATGGTGCGGATCCCGACTTTCTCAAAAAGTTTTGCTGTTTTTTCTCCGATCCCTTTTAAGGTCTCTATGGACTGGTCGTTTGCCATCGGTTTCATGCTCCTTTCTCATTTCTTCTGGCCTCATATCTGCATGCCAGGATCCGCCGCGGACTATTCCTTTCAACCGGGCGGCAACGGAAAAAGCTGCCTCGTCAGGTCTCTTGACCAAAAGGAGCAGCTTTTTCTGTCGTTGTACATATGTCGGGAAATACAGGATCGTACAGAAACACTCTGAGCGGTTCCTGCAATTTCCGGGACACTTTTCTGCTTACTCTACAGAGAGCAGGTAATAATAGATCGGCTGACCGCCGTCGTTTAATTCCACTTCACAGTTCGGGAATGCTTCCTGCGCCTTCTTTACGAGCGCTTCGGCTTTCTCTTCCGTCACATCTTCGCCGTAGTAGACGCTGATGAGTTCTGATTCATCATCCACCATGCGTTTTAAGGTTTCAAGAACCGTCTCCTCCACATCCTGACCGACTGCCAGCATGCCGGAATCGCCGATTCCCATGATATCGCCCTCGTGGATCTCCATTCCGTCAATGTTTGTATTGCGGACTGCGTAGGTGATCTGGCCGGTACGGATATGTCCCATCTCAGCAGTCATGTTCTCAAGGTTCGCTTCCGGAGAAAGATCCGGGAGGAAGTTGATGAGAGCTGCGATTCCCTGCGGTACGGTCTTTGACGGAACGACGAAGATCTTCTTATCTTCCACAAGACTCTTTGCCTGCTCTGCGGCAAGAATGATGTTCTTGTTGTTCGGAAGGATATAGATCACGTCAGCGTTGACCTTATCGATGGCATTTAACATATCTTCGGTACTCGGGTTCATCGTCTGGCCGCCCTCGATCAGATAGTCGGCACCGATCCCCTTAAAGATCTCGCCGAGACCTTCGCCGATGGAGACAGCGATAAATCCGTATGGCTTTCTCGGCTCATCTGCAGCCGGAGCTTCTTCTTTTGCCTCCGCCGGGGCATCCGGTGTCTGGGCAACGTTCGACGCGTTCTGGATCAGACGCTCGTGGTGCTCCTCGCGCATATTGTCGATTTTCATTCTGGAAAGGGAACCGTAGGTTAAGCCTTTCTCGAACGCGAGACCCGGATGGTTCGTGTGAACATGGACTTTGATGATATCGTCATCGGAGACAACGACAACACAGTCACCGATGGATTCCAGATATCCTTTAAACTTCTGCTCTTCCTCCATATCGTACGGTTTTTCCACGTTTACGATGAACTCAGTGCAGTAGCCGTATTTAATATCCGATGTGGAAAGATCATCACTTCCTGCAGCCACCTTCGGCTTTGCGGATCCTTCATTTCCGGAGGCCGGAGCGACCGCATCAAACGGGATCCCTTTTCCTAAAAGACCGTCAAGACCGCCTTTCATGACCTGCATCAGACCCTGTCCGCCGGAGTCAACTACACCCGCCTGTTTTAATACCGGGAGCATCTCCGGAGTCTGGCTTAATACATAGTCACCTTCCTCGATCACCTGGGTCAGGAAGTCGATCACATCGTCAGTCTGTGTCGCAAGATCAACGGCCTTTTCTGCCATTCCCTTTGCAACTGTTAAGATCGTACCTTCCTTCGGCTTCATAACTGCTTTATAAGCAGTCTCAGTCGCGCGGGTAAACGCGTTTGCCAGAGTTGTTACGGTAATCTCATTGGATTCCTTGATCTCCTTTGTAAAGCCGCGGAATAACTGGGATAAGATAACGCCGGAGTTACCGCGGGCGCCTCTTAAGGATCCGGATGAGAGAGCCTTCGCGATGGACTCCATTGTCGGATTCTCGATCGCAGCCACCTCTCTTGCTGCGGCCATGATCGTCATAGTCATATTCGTACCCGTATCACCGTCCGGAACCGGGAATACGTTTAATTCGTTAATCCATTCTTTTTTTGCCTCAAGGCCTTTCGCTGCGGCCAGAACCGCTTTCTGTAAGAGAGCGGCATCTACGGACTTTAATTCCATGGATTTTACTTCCTCCTTAATCTATCACTCGAACGCCTTCAACAAAGATATTGATCTTTTCAACCGGCATTCCCGTGAACTCTTCTACTTTGTATTTCACACTCTCGATCAGGTTATCCGCTACGGTCGAGATGCTGACGCCATAGGATACGATTACGTGGAAGTCGATTTCAATTGCATTATCATTGATCGTTACATTGATTCCGTGAGTCAGGCTTTCTCTCTTTAAAAGCTTTACCAGACCGTCTTTCATACTTACTGCAGCCATTCCCACGATTCCAAAGCATTCTACCGCTGTCGTGCCGGCATAAAGAGCGATAACATCGGTGTCGATCTGGATCTGTCCCATTTTATTGTTAATACATCCCTTCATACTCTAAGCCTCCATTCCTACTGATAATAAGCGCCGTATCCTGATATCAAGGCGCAAAAGTTCCTTTCTTATTGAACTTTGATAACCTTAATATACCATATCCCGTTTTCTCTGTCCATGGGATTCCACCTATTTTTCAAAAAAATGTGAAATTTTTAAAAATTTTGCTTGCAAAATACGCAATCTTCTGCTATGATATCCATGTTATGGATTTTTGCATCCAACCGTATGAATGATTAAGGAGGTGGAATCATGGCTAAATGTGCTATTTGCGAAAAGGCGGCTCACTTTGGTAATGGAGTAAGCCATTCCCATAGAAGATCCAATAAAATCTGGAACGCGAATGTAAAATCTGTAAAGGTTAAGGTTAACGGCGGCTCCCGCAAGATGTATGTATGCACTTCCTGCTTAAGATCCGGTCTCGTTGAGAGAGCTTAATCCTCCTTTTACAAGATAGGGAAATGAAATGAAGGCATCCTCATGTGAGGGTGCCTTTTTCATGTGCCCGCATATTTTTTTATTCAGATCTGCATTCCCAACAGAACGATTCAGATACCTTTTCCAATAAAATTCCCGACCAGCTCTCCAAGCAGCGAAGCGACCGTAAGGGCCACTACTCCTCCCACGAAAATTTTTTTCGAGATCCGCTTTGGTTCCGGCCCGTAAAACAGGGCAAAAATCAGTGAGATCATCACGATTCCCGGGAGTCTCAGTTGATCTGACAGCCAGGGAATATCCGCTAAAAGCTTCGAAACAATGATCGCTATCACGCAGAACCATCCATCACCCTCAAAAATTGGTCCCATAAAAGTCCTCCTCTCCATCTTTATACTTCCGTGTTGTAACTATTCAGTACCTTCATAGTTACACGCAAAAATCCATTCCAAATCAGCTTCGCTGATGGGATTTTTGCCCTCCAGCCTATGTTTTCTTACGGTCAGCGCAGCAAGTGCGCAGACCTACTGAACAGTTACTCCGTGTTTACATTATATCAAAAACATTCCTATATATCAAACGTCTTCTCTGCGTCTTGATAAAAAATTTTGGCACACCTGCTCATCACGAAAGTAACAAGAATGGGGTGTGCCGTTTTTCGACTCCTTTGCCCGAAAAATCAGAATTGAAGATCCGGCATCACTCATCTGTCCTGTTTTACCCGCAAAACAGATTATATCCCACGATCATAAGCGCTGCCGCCGTAATCACAAGAAAAAAGGTTGTCGGCAATATCAAGGCCCAGGTCATGCCGAAACCCACGCAGAACAGCATGAGACCGCATAATCGCTTCATATCCATTCTCCCTAAACAAGATAGGGAATCGAAATAAAGGCATCCTCAAATGAGGGGGCCTTTATTTTTCGTATCTATAAAACTTCTGTGAGCATCTATTATTAGTAGCTCGATCTTTTTATTCATTCTTTACCAGTATTCGCGACTTTCCATCGCAAAACCTATTATATTATCCGAAGGATATATGATATACTCTTGTTTCTGCACTCATATCCGAGTTATTGTCAGGCATTCCCTTACTTTTCTTTTTTTGCTTGGAGCATTAATGGAAATATTTCTATGCAGTATACTAATAACGGAAATATTTCACACATTTTCGTTGGAAATCCTTTATAATATAATAATAAACATGCTATCGATACACCAAAAGTGAAAAACAGAAGTTTTCTTTGATATTGTAGAAGTTCTATCCATAAAAAAAGCGCTATTAATATTATAGTTGCCATATAACCACTAGGAATATCCTTATCTAAATATAGCATATATGGAATTATTGTACCAAATAATATTAGAAAATACGAAAACCATTTAGTACGATTTGCATATATCCGTTTCCATATCATCGTCTGTATAATTTCTTGAAGCAATACAATTATAATTCTCGTTATTGTGAACTTTGTTTTTGCAAGCAAGAAATGGACAATAGGTGTGATTATTAATAAAAAAAGCATGTGTCACCTTCTTAATTAGATTTAGAAAAACTGATTTTTGCTTTAATAGCCTTCATAGAAAACTAATATCATATCAGCAAAACAGATCTCAATAGGAATAAATAATTTTGCGATATTAGCAGTTAGCATAAGCGTTTTAATTAATAGTATATTTAAAATATGAAGAGTCTGTCACATATCCCAAAAACCAAAATCCACCATCAGAATAAGATGGATCAGACTCCCACACCTCTTTGCATTTATAACGAAAAGTCATTGTAACCACGTCATCATTAGCAGCTACGTCAATCAGTGCTTTTATAGATGCCGCACATTTGCTGACTTTACTTTTGGCCACACCGGTAAAGGCTGCAACTCCGGCATATCCTACAATCACTGCTGTTATAGATATAACAGAAACAGTTACAGTTATCATACTTGTGTCTTTTCATAAACACGTCCTCCTTTATCTTTTTCATCTATATAACGGTCAAATGAGACTTTAGGGACATGTCAATTACAATAATTTATATTTTCCACAATTTTGAATACTTCATTAAATGGAAGTTCTGTGACAACGCTTATCAGCCATTCCCCTTCCTTAATCACACACATTCGGACTCCATCTTTTTCCCAATATAATACATTTTTCTCTCCGATCATACATGACTTTATTTCTGAATTCTCCGTATTATAATTATTTGACCCATTCCCAGGTGAAACTTGTATTGTAATACTGGTATTTTCTGAATTTTTATATCTGAATTTTTTCATTAATGGGAGATTGCTCTGATATACCAATTGATATCCATCTGGAATATAGTTAATCTGGAAAGAACCTAAATTATTCCCTTCCTCTATGACATGCTTATTTTGTATACCTTCCAACCCGATTTTAGAATACTTCGGATATGTCTCCACGATCCATTCCAAAATTTTTCCACGAAATTCCGCATTTGTGACCATTGCTGTTGAAAATCCGAGAGAAATCGCAAGAAAAACAGCTGCAGCCCGCAAAATTCCACGAAATAAATGATCTGTCGGTTGTTGTGTAATATGGATTTTCCGTAATTGTTTTCTGAAATGTCTAGAATACACATGTTGGATATCCTCTGTTGTATTTATCTCAGCCATTAGCTTTGTCAGTGATATTGTGCATATCTGAGAAATGCTTTCTGGACATGCAAATATTTCTGGAGTACTTGTCCATTTTTGAAGGTAATTCAACATACTAATCCGCATTCCATGAGCATACGGAATCATGAGAATTTCATTAATCTGCGAGTCATCTAAGTGAAAAGCATAATAAAGATGAAATACAGCCTGTTCCGGGAATGGGAGTGCAAGAATTTTATTTGCTGCCTTATCCAAAATGTTTTTTCTAATTTCCCCTTCGTCAATCAATTTACTTTCTTTTGACATCACATTTTTGTAATTATCTAGACTCTTATCAGCTTGTGCCCACTCTTGATTCAATCTTTCTCGACAAACTTCTCTTAAAATACTTGTCACTTTTTACCTCTCAATTTCTTCCAGTTTTTTCTTCAGTTTTTTTATTGCCCGCTGGCTCCTCTTTTTAGCTGTCTCTTCCGAGATTCCCATCAGCACTGCGATATCTTTTAATGACATGTTACGACCAAATCGAAACATAAGAAGTGTTCGATCATTTTCTTCTAAATGTTCTAATGCCACCGCCAACTGCTCCTTCTTGAATTTTTCAAAGAAAGCTTCTTCTACTCCAGAATCCGTCCTTGTTTCATAAAACTCTTCCACCGGAATCATCTTTTTCTTCTTACGAAGAATATCATAGGATGCATTCTTTGCAATAATAACACTATAGGGAATCTGGTCGCGGCGTGGTAACTGGCTGATTTTTTCAAAATGTTCCATTATATTTAAAAATGCCTGTGCAACAGCGTCTTCCGCGTCTGTTTCTGATTGAAGCAACTGATAAGAAACTTTATATAAAAGGGTGTGATTTTCATTAAATAATTGTTCGATCCAAACCTGCTCATCTTCTGAAAAGGTGCATAATACTAAGAATAGCATAAATCCATCTCCTGTGCTTCTTGTTATTTATTTAATATATAAGGTGCAGTGCATTCAACAAGGGACAATATTTTGTTTGGTTTTTATGTCGACAAAAATAAGAATCTAATACTAACGGGCTTAATATTTTTACCCACAAAACAGATTATACCCCACGATCATCAGCGCCGCCGCCGTGAGTACAAGGAAAAATGTCGTCGGCAGCACTAACGCCCAGGTCATACCGAAACCTACGCAGAACAGCATAAGACCGCATAATCGCTTCATACCCATTCTCCCAAAAAGGAATGTCTATGACAGATTATGCGGTCTTTTAGATAATGATTCGCAACAGTTCTGTATCTTTCCAGTAATCATGAATTTCACGAGTTCACGAGTGAATTTTCTTTACCAGACAGCGTTTCTTATAGAAAGAAATTCCATAGCAGAGAACCTGATCATAGCTGTCTTCAAACTCTTTTGCATACATGCGTTCATCGATCTGGCGCAATGCCGTTTCACAGCTTTCTTCCATTTTCTCAAGTGCGGCAGAACACTTAACCTCAAAGACAGCGAGCCGTCCGTTTTCCGAATCGCATACGATCACATCACTCCGTCCCTCACCGTGTTCTCGGTTGGATTCCACCATATACCCCGCACCGGCGAAGATTCCAGCAAGGAATGCATGATAAAAATCTTCTTTATAATCATGATAGCTGATGGTCATTCTCAACAGCGTGCTCATCTCACGCGTCAAAAGTTCACTGTCACCATTCCATACTGCATGGAACAGAGTTCTTCGGTCAGTTCCTTTCGCTTTGTCCTGAAACCACTTTACGACAGTCGACTCGAAGATCTCCCGGATCTCCGCGTTCGGAATCATAAGTTTTGTAGTCTGATCTTCTCCGCGAACCCCTGTCAGATAGCCAGTCAGATAAAGAATGCTCCACAAATTTTCTTCTGAGGAGTGCAGAAGATCGTATGTGAGGTTTTCTTCAACCTTCTGTGAGATCGTTCCTCCCGCTAACAATGTTTCCAGTTTTCCGGTAATACTGCTCCCCGAATAATCGATAAAGGAGCGGATGATTGCGTTATCGCTCGTATTCTTCCAGTAACTCGCAGGTCTTGCCTTCGGATCGTTCGAAAGATCAAACAGGTAATTCATCACATCCCACGGACAATATACATCAAAATCGCCAAAATGATATCCGTCATACCAGTATTTCATCGCCTCTGCATGATCTTTGGCATCCGCATCCCGTAAAATCCTGTCTACATCATCTTGCGTAAATCCAAAGTATTCATTCAGCCTGGAAGAAGTGATCGTATCTGACACGAAATTATTTGTTCCGGTGAAAATACTCTCTTTCGCGATCTTCAGGCAGCCGGTAATGATTGCAAATTGAAGGGCATTGTTGTCTTTTAATGCAGTGCTCATCATCGCTTTCACTACTTCTAACATTTCCTGATAATAATGGTGATTGCTCGCCTTGGCTACAGGAACATCATACTCATCCAGCAACAGCACCACTTGTTTTCCATAATGATCACTCAGCATTCGCATGAGAAGAGAGAGACTTTTCTTGATTCCGGTCGTACCGGCTTCGCCTTTTAAGATACGGCGAAAAGCTTCTTTGTCATAATCATTTACATTTTCGCTGTCCAGAAGGTCTGTATATTTTCGAAATAATTCAGCAATCGTTGCTTCCAACATTCCGTAGGCACTATCGAAAGTCAGGCCATCCACATCTTTAAACGAAAGGAAGATCGTCGGACACTGATTCATCCATTTCTGACAGAGCGCCGAAGCATTCATGATCCCCAGTCCCTGAAACAATACCGCACTGTCTTTTCGGATACTAAAGAAATTTTCCAGAGTACTCATCCCCAATGTCTTTCCGAATCTCCTTGGACGGGTAATCAGTGTCACTTTTACTGCCTGAGCTTTTAATACCTCGGCAATAAGGCCTGTCTTATCGACATAATAATATCCATTCTGCCGGATCTCAGCAAAATCAGAAATTCCTACCGGGATATTTAAATGTGTCACGCTTATTCCCTCCTCTCATACCCCGAAATCGTTAAAACCATTTTATCATAAATGGCGTTCAGATACAACAATTCCCCGGATCGCTCCGAGGAATTGTGTTCATTTCTCTTTCTCCATCTCAGCTGCCATCTTCTCCGCTTTTGCCGCCGCGTCCGGAGTAATATCATTGCCGCCGGTGAAGCGGTTTACGATATCCGGGACCATGTCGAGGACTTTGGTGACTGCATCCTGATGTTTGATATTTACGAGCTTTGTCATGCCGTTCTGGATCACGAGGATGGCACTGGGGCTCATCTTCGCGCTCATACCGCCGCCGCCATTTGTCTTTGCGGACTGTGCAAAGGAACCGGCTGCCATGCCGCAGGTCACATCCACAAGCGGGATGATCGTCGTGTTCTCATCCACCTTCACAGGCTCGCCCACAACGGTTTTTGATGTAATGAAATGATCCATCCCCTTAAACAGTGCATCCACGGTAGATGGAAACTGATTTTCTGCCATACCGATTCCTCCTAAATCTATGCTTTTTTCATCCCAGAATCTCTTTTCCTCAAGAAACGAAGTAATCTCCTGAAATCTTTACTGATAAACAGTCTTGCTGCTGTCCAGAGCGGATACCACAGGGCAATCCGACCCTTAAAATGAAGTTCTCCGTCAAGCGCCGTTCCGGTGAAATCCGGCTCCAGAGTCAGCGTTCTCGCGTATAAGCCATAAAACGGACTGACCACCGTGAGAATCTGCCCCGTATCGTAGGGATCATCGAAACCGAAGTGAATCCGTCCCTGCACCTTTTTCGGAAGAACGTAGCGGACAAGTTTTTTTGCGCGCTTCCAGACAAGATGGAACGCTTTCTGGTTCTGCCTGTCGTGCCAGAACATCGAGATGCTGTTCCAGGTCTTTTCCAGAGAAATCTTCTTCTTTGATATTCCATCAGCCAGCTTCCGGATCTTTCCGGGCAGTTCCCGGATTCTATTCCAAAGAGTTCTGGCTTTTTTTATAAGTCGAGCCAATTTTTCTTTGATCTTTGCACCGAAACAGTTCTTAACCTCCTCCACGCGCTCCTCTTTCACAACGGATTCCTTAAAATTTTCCTTTGAGGAGTTTTTTAAAGCATCCGCCGGCAGTACGCTGGGAGAAGAAGATTCATTCGATTCTGAAATAAGCTCCGTTGCATGGACAACGAGTTCATCATCTTCCGCCGGGACAGCTGTCCCGTCATCCACAGCAGTTTTTTTCTCTTCCGCTTCCGATGCCTCCACAACTGTTTCCAAAGGTATTTTCTGCTGCTCGTTTTCAGTTAAAACAGATACCTCTGTCTTTCTGATTTCAGAATCATTTTCTGACAGTACCGGTGTTTTTTCAAAGTCCGCAAAAACCGGCTCTGTTTCTGATTTTGTTTTTTGTTCTTCCTCATCCTCCGGCGGCCACAATCTCACATCAAACAGCTTAAACCACAGCACCCGCCCGGATACATCCGCGTGTTCGTGATAACTCACCCGGATCCGCACGAGATGTAGAAGCCAGCTCACCGCCGCCTCCCCGTCCGGTTTTCCTTCAAATAAGACATCCGCCCGGTACCGGACCGGAACAAACAGAATGAGCAGAACTGCTGTGAGCAGCAGTGCCAGGATCACCAACAGGATGATCCCGATGACCTTTAAGATCATCAGCAATATATGGATCACTCACAGCACCCCTTTCTGAAAAGAAAGGAGTTCACGTCATACCCGCCGGTCTTTTTGTATGCCTCGCAGATGATCCGCCCCGCAAGCGCCGCCGCATCCTCAAAATCCGCAGCGATCCCTATGATCAGAAGATCCTGCTTTTCATAGTAAGGAAGCCTTAATGTCAGCGCCGGATAGATATCTAAAAGGTTCCGCTCCCCAGCCGCCGGAGTCAGGACATAAAAGCCCATTGGTCTTCCATTCCGGACCGCCTGGATCGTTTCGTATCTGTGCTTTTTCGCTTTTTCCCCGACATACAGTTTTTCATACCAGCGCATGATTCACCTGCTCATCCCTTAATATTTATGGCCAGATCCCGCCTGGACCCGGTCTACTGTCTGGATCTGATGATCATTCTTCTCAAAAGGTCCAGCGCCGTGACCGCGGCATGTTCCCGGATCTCCTGTCTTGTACCGTTGAAGTGGCATTCCTCCACAATCACTTCGTCCTTCATGCAGCAGGAAACGTATACGAGTCCCACCGGCTTCTCCTCTGTTCCACCGTCCGGACCAGCAAGCCCCGTTACAGCAACACAGGCATCCGCATCAGCCGCGAGAACACCGCCGAGTGCCATCTCCCTTGCGGTCTGCTCACTGACTGCCCCGTATTTTTTTAAAGTTGCCTTGCTGACATCGAGGATCTTTCTCTTTGATTTGTTCGAATATGTGATATAACCCTGATCAAATACGTCAGACGCACCCGGCACATTGATGATCTTTGCAGCCACCATGCCGCCGGTGCAGGACTCCGCCGTTGTCACCGTGAGTCCGTACTTTGTGAGGAGGCGCACAACGGTCTCTTCCATCGTCTCATTCTCTTTCGTGGAATAATACATGTCGCCCAGTGCCTTTTTGATCTCCTTGGCAACAGGTTTTAACGCCGCCTTGGCGGACTCCTCATCCTCCGCCTGTGTCTCCGCGAGAACATGGACATCTTTTCCGCGGCGTCTCGTGTAGATCACGACAGCGCCGCCGCACTTTAAGAGGTCCTGAAGCTTTTCCTTTACTTCCGTCTCGCTCTTTCCGTAAATTTTAAATATCTGGGCATAACCCTGTTCTGTTCGAATCATCACATTTTTCCTTCCGTAAGAACGCCGGCGTTCTTCACAATGTAGTCAACAAGTGAAATTACTGTCAATGCAAGAGCGATCCAGACAATGATCGTCGTCAAAGTTGACAACGCCGGAATATTAAAGATCAGAAGAACCACCCCAATCATCTGGAATGTGGTCTTAAATTTTCCCCAGTAGCTCGCTGCAATGACAACACCGTTGTCGGATGCCACCAGACGGAAGCCGCTGATAATGAACTCACGGCTGATAATGATGATGACCATCCAGGCCGGAAGCTCACGAAGCTCGATCATACAGATCAGTGCGGAGCAGACAAGCAGTTTATCCGCCAACGGATCCATAAATTTCCCAAAATTTGTTACCAGATTATACTTTCTCGCGATCTTTCCGTCCAGCATATCGGTCAGGCTCGCGATGATAAAGAGCGCCGCCGCCACATAACGCATGTTCTGGTTTGCGCCGCCGTCATAAAGAAGCGCGGCTACGAAAAACGGGATCATGATCACTCGTAATATTGTCAGTTTATTCGGTAAATTCATCCTCTGCCTCCCCAATCAGATCATATTCGGACGCGCCTGTGACGCGTACCTTAAGGAAATCTCCAGACATCAGGGAAAGTCCGGTATTTACAAAGATCAGTCCATCCACGTTCGGGCTGTCCATATAAGTGCGGCCCACATAGGCGTTCTCGTCGGCAACCTTGCCCTCGATCATCACTTCCAGAGTGCGTCCCTTCATCGCCTCGGACTTCTCGAAAGCGATCTCCTGCTGGAGTTCCATAATCTCATCGCGGCGCTCCTGCTTTACCTCCTCCGGAACCTGATTTTCAAAGCTGAATGCCGGGGTATCTTCCTCCGGGGAATATGCGAATACGCCGAGACGGTCAAATTCCATATCATCGACAAACTGCATCAGGATCTCGTGGTCTTCCTCCGTCTCACCCGGAAATCCGGAGATCAGAGTGGTGCGGAGCGCGATGTCCGGAATCTCTCTTCTGAGTTTCGCAATCAGCCCGCGGATCTCTTTATTGTTTGTTCTTCTGCCCATTCGCTTTAAGACCGCATCACTCGCGTGCTGAATCGGGATGTCCAGATAGTTACAGACTTTTTCCTCGGTCTTGATCGTTTCGATGAGCTCATCGGTGATCTCCTCCGGATAACAGTACTGGAGACGGATCCACTGGATTCCGGATACAGCTGCCAGACGTCTTAAGAGCTCCGGAAGCTTCTTCTCGCCGTAGAGGTCTTTTCCGTAAAGAGTTGTCTCCTGGGCTACCAGGATCAGCTCCTTCACGCCTTTTTCTGCAAGCTCCTCCGCTTCCTTCACAAGCTGCTCCATCGGAACGCTGCGGTATTTTCCGCGAAGATACGGAATGATGCAGTACGTGCAGCGCTTGTCACAGCCCTCCGCGATCTTTAAGAACGCATAATGTCCGCCTGTCGTCACAAGACGGTCTGTAGTCTTGCTCACCGGCGCATCGATGCTCTCGAAGACCTCCGGTGTTTCTCCGTGCATGACTTCTTTGATCGCCTCCCCGACTGCCTCATAGGAAGTCGTTCCAAGGATCGCATCTACCTCCGGGATCTCATCAATGATCTCCTGCTTGTAGCGCTGTGCGAGACATCCGGTTACGATCAGCGCCTTTAAGCGGCCTGTTTTCTTTAACTCCGCCATCTGAAGGATCGTGTTGATGCTCTCTTCTTTTGCATCGCCGATAAAGCAGCAGGTATTGACAACGACGATATCTGCCTCATTTTCATCATCCACGAAGGAATAGCCCTCTTTCCCGAGGATTCCCAGCATTTTTTCCGTATCGACAAGGTTCTTATCACAGCCCAGTGATATGAAAAGTAAATTCATTCTGTTTGTTTTTCCTTTCTCTGTATAACTTCGCGGTCCGCAGCTGTATCCGGCATTTTTGGAACCGCCAGCGAAAAAAAGAGGAAACTAAAGCCAGATTCAGCCGTTTTCCTCCCCTTTCTAACATATTTCTCCGGTTCGTCCGTCCGTGGCTTGGCATCACACGGCCGGGCGGATCGCTTTTATTCTTCCGCGTACTCTTCTTCTTTTTTGATCTCTTCCGGAGTTCTCTCCTTCACCTCGAAATCAGTCTCGATCTCCGGCTCCTCGTCCTCTGTGAGGATCTTTACTTTCTGCTCATAAAGCTCCTGGACAGCGGTGGACAGCGGTTTCTTTCCGGCAGCACCTGCTACGAGCGGTTTGTCACCAGCGATCAGCTGTCTCGCACGCTTGGATGCTGCGATGACGATGGAATAACGGCTCTGAACGACCGGCTGCTCGCCCGGCTCAACGTCGCTGTTTACGGCTTCGATTAAGTCTGTATAAGACGGATGTAACATAAAATATACCCCTTTCAGATCATGAGTTTCCTGGTTGCAGCTTTCCTCTCCATCTGTAAAGATGCGAGAAGTTTTGCTGTTTTTTGTTATAAATTTTAAATATCTGAAGTATCCGGTTTTGCATGTAGCATTTTTACGGATACATTCTTTATTTTGTCATATCGTGCAGCTCCTGCTTCATTCTCGCCACAAGATCCGTATTCGCGGACTCTTTAAAGTGGCTGGAGCGGATCAGGCTGTGGAGATCTTCCACGCAGGTATCAATATCGTCATTGACTACGATATAGTCATAGGAATCCATTCCGTCGGACTCCTCCGCGGCACGGCGGAGACGTTTTTCGATCACTTCCGCGCTCTCAGTTCCGCGGCCGGTAAGACGTTTTTTCAGGTCCTCCGCAGTCGGCGGTACGATAAATACGAGAAGCGCGTCTGGGAATTTCTTCTTGATATTGAGTGCTCCCTGGATCTCGATCTCAAGGATCACGTCTTTTCCTGCAGCCATCTTTTCTTCCACATATTTTTTCGGTGTTCCATAATAATGATCTACATAACGTGCATGTTCGATCAGCTCGTCATTTTTGATCATATCCTCGAACTGGGATTCGGTCAGGAAAAAGTACTCTCTTCCATTTTCCTCCCCCGGTCTCGGATTTCTCGTGGTCGCCGATACAGAAAGCGCGTAATTATCATATTTATTCAAGAGCGCCTTCATCACGGTTCCTTTTCCTGCTCCGGAAAATCCGGAAACTACAACGAGGACTCCTTTTGTCTGCATTACAAATGCCTCCTGATTACTCAATCATGTATTCTGCTGGTTTCGCGGACCGCGGATTGCTCCGCATTCCGTACTAACACAATCTTTATTCGATGTTCTGGATCTGCTCTCTTACCTTCTCGACCTCTGTCTTTAAGAGGATCGCGCGGTCGGAGATCTCGAGATCCGTTGATTTTGAGAGGATCGTGTTTGCCTCACGGTTCATCTCCTGGGCGATAAAGTCGAGCTTTCTTCCGACACTTCCGCCGGCTAAAAGTTCCTTCTTCATTCCCTCAATGTGGCTTCTTAAGCGGACGGTCTCCTCATCCACACAGATCTTATCTGCAAAGATCGTAACTTCCGTTGCGATCCGGGACTCGTCCACGGATGCAGTCGCGAGAAGTTCTTTTACCTTGTCTTCCAGCTTCTGGCGGTACTCCGCGATCACCTTCGGGGAGCGCTCCTCGATAAAGTCGACAAGTGTCAGCATATATTCGAGCTTTCCTACGAGATCGTTCTTTAAATTCTCGCCCTCGCGGATCCTGGACTCCACGAATCCCTCACAGGCTCTTGAGAGCGCATCTTTCAGGAGCTCCCACATATGGTCTTCATCTTCCGGAACTTCCTCCATCGTGAGGACTTCCGGGCATCTTGCCAGCATGGACACTTTCACATCATTGTCGATATCAAAGTCATCAGCCATCTTTTTAAAGCTGTCCATATATTCCTGTGCAAGAGACTTGTTATATTTGAGGAATACCTTTGCGTCGGTATAATCCTCGTATGTCACAAATATATCTACTTTTCCTCTCTGGATATAATCCTTTAAGAGGGTACGCATGGATGCTTCGAAGTAATTGAATTTCTTCGGCATCTTAATTCCCAGATCAAGATACCGGTGGTTTACCGCCTTTATCTCTACTGAAATCTTACACTCGTCCGTCACTAACTCGTGGCGGCCGAATCCGGTCATGCTCTTAATCATCAGACATGCCTCGCTTTCCCATAGATAACTTTTATTATACGGCAAATAAAAAATACAGTCAACCAGATTCTGTAAATCAAAAGATTTATGAACGGGAACCTTATGAACATGAAAACACTCCAGAGATCCGATCGAAGCTCCGGGGTGTTTGAAAAGAGGGTAGTTTGCAGCCGTCTGTGGGGTAAGAAGAGCGGCCGCTCAATTCTATCTGAATTCAAGAAAATTGTCGTTTATAACGGAAGGATTCCGATCAGTACTGCAAACAGCATGCAAAGGATCGAGAAGATCCATACATAACCGAAGCTGGACTTGATGTGATCCTTGATGTCCACTTCGGCAAGTCCGATACCAAGCAGAGTTGCCGGTACCATCGGGCTGATGAAGGTTGCGCAGTTACGGCAAACAACCATTGCAACGGCGATCGGGAATGCCTCAACTCCGAAGGAAGCACCGATTGCGATCATGACCGGAAGCATGGACGGAACAACGATCAGGAATGTGGATGCTCCGCCACCGTCAAGATGACCGGTTTCTCGCAGAATTACTGCACATCTGAGGTAAACTCATAATCCTTGATCTTTCTGACTACATCAATGATGGTGCCGTCACGTGCCTCGATGACACCGACAATGCGGTCATCAAACTGTACCGGATCCGGTGTTCCGACCATGGCGTACGCCTTATCGCGGAGCTCTTCGATCGTGCAGAACGGAAGGTCAACGCCTTTCATGCACTCGATGAGGTCCTGTCTTCTCGGGTTAATGGCGATTCCGTAGTCTGTGATGACAACGTCAACGGACTCACCAGGGGTCGTTACCGTTGTAACATTTGTACAGATTGCCGGGATTCTTCCCTGAAGCAGCGGAGCAATGACGATCGTACACTTCGCTCCTGCTGCCGTATCCGGATGTCCACCCTGGGCACCTGTGATCATGCCGTCGGAACCGACAACGACGTTACAGTTAAAGTTTACGTCAACCTCAAGAGATGCAAGGATCACGAAATCCAGCTTATTGACATAAGCGCCCTTGTTGAACGGGTTCGCGTACTCGGACGCAGAGATCTCGAAGTGGTTCGGATTTGTCTTGATGGACTCGATGGCACCCTGATCGAAATCCTGGGTATCAACGAGCTTGTTTACGAGGCCTTTCGCCAACAGCTCACACATCGGAGTTGTGATTCCGCCGAGGCCAAGTCCCATATGGATGCCTCTCTCTTCCATGATCTTTCCAAGGGAGATCGTGGAGGCGATGGAAGCTCCGCCGACACCTGTCTGGTAGGAGAAACCTTCCTTAAAATATGGGGTGTTGACAACAAACTTTGTGCAGTAATCCGCCATCATGATCTTTCTGACATCTGTTGTCGGTTTTGCAGCACCTGTCGCGATCTTTGCCGGATTTCCAATCTCATCTACGACACAAACGTAATCCACATCTACCATGGAGATGCTTGCCGGAATGTTCGGGAACGGAACGAGGCAGTCTGTCACGGCAACAACCTTATCCGCATACTGGGCATCGACCATCGCGTAAGATAATACACCGCAGTCGCTCTTTCCACCGTTTGCGCGCATGTTTCCATATTCATCACATGTCGGAGCACCAATGAAGGCGATATCGATATGGACTTCGCCAGACTCGATAGCGCGGACACGTCCGCCGTGAGAGCGCATGATCGCAAGGTTTTTTAACCGTCCTGTGGAGATCGCCTCACCGATCTTTCCGCGGACACCGGAGGACTGGATGCCGGTGATGGTGCCATCCTCGATGTACGGAACGATCGGATCGTGAGCTTTTCCTAAGGAGCTTGCACAGATCGTGATGTCCTTGATGCCCATCTTATGGACCTCTTCCATGACCATGTTTACCACATAGTCACCCTCACGGAAATGATGATGGAAGGAAAGGACCATGCCGTCCTTAATGCCGCATTTTACAAGGGCATCATGGATGTTCTCGACAAGCTTGCTTCTTGTCGGATCGTTTAATGTACGGACGGTCGGAGCCGCCTTTGTATATTCGTAATTATCATAGGCATAGACGCCCTTGAACGGCTCCTTGCCTGTTGCTTTTAAGATCTCTTCGGGAATTTCTCTTCCAACTGCATTGATCATCTTATAAATCCCCCTTATAAACGCCTGCTGCTTTCGCCATGGCGAGTGTTCTCTGTGCTCCGTCGTAGAATGCGATGTCGATCATCTTTCCGTCAACAGTGAAGACTCCGATTCCCTTTGCCTTCTTGTCATCGATCTCGCGGACAACCTTTTCCGCGAAGATGATCTCTTTTTCCGACGGTGTGAAGACCTTATGGACGATGGCGATCTGTCTCGGGTTTACGAGAGACTTTCCGTCGAAGCCCATCATCTTGATCATTCTTGTCTCATTCTCGAAGCCTTCCATGTCGTCAAGGTTTGTGAACACTGTGTCCCAGCACTGGACACCTGCCGCTCTCGCCGCCATGATCATGTGCTGTCTCGCTCCCATGAGCTCCACTCCGGTTCCTGTGATCGTTGTCTGGAGGTCCTTTGTGTAATCTCCGCCAGATAAAGCGATTCCGATAAGTCTGTCAGAAGACTGACATACCTCCAAGGCATTTAAAACACCTTTGCAGGACTCTAAGGCTGCCATTAAGAGCGTGCTTCCCTCCGGGCGTCCAAACTCTTTCTCTGCCGCAAGGACATGTTCCTCAACAGTCTTAACATCCTGTGCTGTCTCGGTCTTTGCGATACGGATCGTATCAGCACCTCCGGCAACACAGACACGGATATCCTCTTTCCAGTGCGGGGTATCAAGACCATTGATTCTTACGACTCTCTCAACACCGCGGTAATCGATCTCCTGAAGTGCATGATATAAGGAATATCTCGCTGCGTCCTTTTGGTTCTCGGCAACTGCGTCCTCAAGGTCTAACATGATGGAGTCCGGTTTATAGATATACGGATCCTTGATGAGGCCCGGTTTCTGGCAGTTTAAAAACATCATGGATCTTCTTAAGCGTTTTTTATTCGGATGCATTATTTGATGACACCTCCCCACGGAAGATTTTCGGTGATGCCGTTGGAACGGTAGACCGCACACTCAACTCTCGCCTTTAAGGTACAGTCGAGAGCTCCCTTATCGAAGATCGTGACCTTCGCGTTGTCAACACCGAGACGGTCCAGCGTCTCTAATGTGACTTTTCTGATCTGTCTGCCGTACTGATGGATCACGCTGCTCTCGATGGTGAGCTCGATCGTTCCATCGCCCGGTTCAACAGTGACCTGGGCGTCACTGGATTCCAGTGTGCCGGCCATGGCTGTCTTCTTGATTTCCATATATTCCCTCCGTTTCTCATTATGCAGGATGCACAAATTTCGTTTGTTTTCCCGCCTGAGTTCTATAACTTTCTATGGCATTACTATATCACTTGTATTTTTTTTAATCCAATACATATCCCTCTATAGCGAATATAGGGAAATTCTTATGGGGCATCGGCTCGGTCCGGCGGCAGGAACGCTCCGGTTTCCCCGCGTTGTCTTTTCCGACCGGATGTGATAGAATAGAAAGGAAAAACAGGAGTTTTATCTAACTGAGATAAAAAGTCAGGGGAGGACGCCTCTATGAATGAAAAACACATGCAGTATGTTCTGACCGTCCTGAAGGAAGGCAGCTTTACAAACGCGGCAAAAAAGCTCTACGTTTCCCAGCCCTCTCTGAGCCAGATCATAAAGACCGCCGAGAGCAATCTCGGCGCCCCGATCTTTGACCGCTCCACCGATCCGATTACCCTGACGCCGGCCGGACAGCTCTACGTGGAGGCGGCGAGGCAGGTGACAACGATCTCCACAAACTTGAGAAAACAGGTCGAGGAGCTGAGCAAGGAAGAATTCGGGACCATCCGCCTCGGGATCTCGGTCCAGCGCGGCATGGAGCTGTTACCGGAATTATACCCGCGTTTTAAGAAACGATTCCCCCATGTGGGGCTGGAACTCCATGAGCAGGGATCTGCGACCATGGAAAAAAGCGTCCTGGAGGGGGAAGTCGGGATCGCACTTCTCACGACATTCCCGCGCCACGAGGAACTGGTCTACGACCTGATCCAGGAGGAAAAGCTTGTCCTCATCGTGAACCGCGAATGCGAACTTGCGAAACGGATCGCGCCTGGGACACCGATCGATATCCTGGAGGCGCGCGATGAGACCTTCATCTCCAGCCAGTCCGGTCACTCCGTCCGGACGATCCAGGACTCCCTCTTTATCACGAGGGACATGAAGCCGAAGATCGACCTTGTCACGATCAGCATCGAGGTCGGAAAACATGTCGTTGCGGCGAGTCCTGTCGTGATGGCCTGTCCGGATTCCTATGTCGAGACTGATAACTCGCCGGATTCCGCCTACTTCTCCTATCCGATCCTCGGTGTGGAGAATCCAAGACATTTTTACGCCTGCTACCGGAAGGACATGTATCTCACAAAATATATGAAAGGATTTCTTGAGATCCTGCATGAGATCTGAGGTTTTTATGGAAAAATTTTTATGGAATGATCCAGAAATAGAACAGTTATTATTAAATGACGCAGAAAAAGAAACATTAGAAAAATTCATCGGTGCCGATGCCGAGCTTCCGGATATGTTAAACGCCAGGGAACGGCGCGTCTGGATGCAGGAACAGCTTCTCTCCGAATTTCCCGGCGTTCTCGTCTCCTTCACCTTAAATATTCCGGGGCAGGTCAAGGTCCTGCCGCTTGTTCCGGAGGCATTTGCCTTTGCACTTTCGGAGATCGTTTCCGCGTTGGATACCGCAAAGATCCCGGTCTTAAAGCGCAGCCTAATCCTCGATAAGACCGGTCCGGAGGCATTTCTCTGCGTGGATGCGGATGCGCTCGCTGTAAAACGCCTTCTCGTGCCGTTAGAGGACGCGTCCGATCTCGGAAGACTCTACGACATCGATATCATCGGGCGGGATGGAAAAAAGATCTCAAGAAGTGACATCGGGCAGCCGGGCCGGACCTGCCTCCTCTGCGGCCGCCCTGCGCGGGAATGTTCCAGAAGCCGGGCCCACTCGGTCGCAGAGCTGACGGAACGGATCAACGCGATCTTTCATGAACACTTTTCATGAAGCAGATCCGATCCGCCCATTCCCACACTCGGGAGATACTCTTAGAGAGTCTCCCGAGCGTACACCTATCAGACAATCTTAGAATTTATGATCGATAAAACGAAAGGAACTCATACACCATGGCATTTGACGGAATCGTGATCGCGAACCTTGTCCGCGACCTGAACGAAAAGATCGCCTCCGGCAGGATTTCAAAGATCGCCCAGCCGGAAAAGGACGAATTACTCTTTACCATTAAAGGAAACCGGGAGAACGTGCGTCTGCTCATATCGGCAAACGCCAGTCTCCCACTCCTCTATTTTACATCAAACAACAAACCGAGCCCGATGACGGCTCCGAACTTCTGCATGCTTTTAAGAAAGCATATCGCAAACGGCAGGATCATCTCCGTGACCCAGCCGGGACTGGAGCGGATCGTCCGGATCGAGGTCGAGCATCTCGATGAGATGGGCGATCTCCGGAGAAAATTCATCGTGATCGAGCTCATGGGAAAACACAGCAACATCATCTTCTGCGATGAGAACAACGTGATCCTCGACAGCATCAAACATATCTCCGCACAGGTAAGCTCTGTCCGAGAGGTACTCCCGGGACGCGATTACTTTATCCCGCACTCCGGGGAGAAGAAAGATCCGCTGACGATCACGGAGACAGAATTTAAGGAACTCCTGCACAACACCCCGCAGAACCTCTCAAAGGCCCTCTACATGGATCTCACCGGTTTAAGCCCGGTCGTTGCCGCCGAGATCTGCCACCTTGCATCACTCGACGGGGATGTCTCCGCGAAGGAATTTTCCGATGCGGAACTCACACATCTCTTCCACGCGTTCACCTGGATCATGGACGATGTCCGCGAAGGCAATTTTACGCCGAATATCATCTATGAAGGCGAGAAACCGGTCGAATTCGCATCGGTACCGCTCACGATGATGGAAGGCGGCAATTATAAGACCGTGAACTTTTCCTCCATCAGTGAACTTTTAGAGCGCTACTATGCGGAAAAGAACATGGTATCCAGGATCCACCAGAAATCCACGGACCTCAGAAAGATCATCTCCAACGCATTGGAGCGCAGCGTCCGGAAGCTGGATCTGCAGACTAAGCAGTTAAAGGATACGGAAAAGCGGGAAAAAAACAGGATCTACGGAGAACTTTTAAATACCTACGGGTACGGTCTCTCCGGCGGAGAAAAGAGTTTTAAGTGTCTGAATTATTACGACAATACAGAGATCACGATCCCGCTGGATCCGACGATGACAGCCCAGGAGAACGCAAAGCGGTATTTCGATAAGTACAATAAACAAAAACGGACCTACGAGGCCGTCACGGAACAGCTCGCGCAGACAAAGGCGGAGATCGCCCACCTGGAATCCATCAGCACATCGATGGACATCGCAAGACTCGAGGAGGACCTTGTCCAGATCAAGGAAGAGCTCACGGAGTATGGCTATATCAAGCGCCACTACACAGGCGGCAAAAAGGTGAAGATCACAAGCCGCCCGTTCCACTACCTTTCCAGCGACGGATTCCACATCTATGTCGGAAAAAACAACTACCAGAATGAAGAACTCGACTTCAAGTTTGCCAACGGCGGTGACTGGTGGTTCCACGCAAAAGGAATCCCGGGCTCCCATGTCATCGTAAAGACTGAGGGAAAAGAGCTCCCGGACCGCGTGTTTGAGGAAGCCGGTGCGCTGGCTGCCTACTACTCCAAAGGCCGCGGGAATGAGAAGGTCGAAGTCGACTATATCCAGCGGAAGAACTTAAAAAAAGTTCCCGGAGCCGCACCAGGTTTCGTTGTCTATCACACCAACTACTCTCTGATGGCAGTTCCGGGAATCCCGGTGCAGGAAGTAAAGTAGCGAACCGCTATCGTCCTCCCGCCTCATATAACAGTGCGTTGCAGATCGCCGCGGCGATATTGCTCCCGCCTTTTCGTCCTCTGGCGACGATCGCCGGGACATCCGTCCGAAGGATCAGTTCCTTTGCCTCGACTACGTTCACGAATCCGACCGGTACTCCGATGATGAGCGCCGGCCGGATCTTTTTTTCTTCGATCAGCTCATAGAGGCGCATTAACGCCGTCGGCGCGTTTCCGACTGCATAGATACACTCCGAATAAAGTCGTGCCGCCTTTTCGGCGCTGACCGCGGATCTCGTCATCCCGCTCGCCTTTGCAGCTTCCTTCACATCCTCATCCCCGATAAAGCAGTGCACATCGATCCCGAATTTTCTGGCCGCCGTCTTGTTGATCCCGGATGCCGCCATCGTCGTATCGGTGATGATCGGAAGCCCCTGATGGATCGCCTCTTTTGCCAGTCCGATCGCGCCTTCTGTGATCGTGAGGGTGTCGCGGTAGGAGAAATCGGCGGTGGTATGGATCACACGGCAGAGAACCGGAAGTGCATCAGCCGGATACCGGGAAACAAATTCCTCGCCCAGCTCTCCTTTTATGATCTCAAAACTCTTTTTTTCGATCTCCATCGGGCGGGTTGTCAGGAAATCGATCCCCGTCCGCTTTTTTAATTCTTCGGTCCAGTCAAGTCCACTCATCATCTCACATCCTTTCGTTCCAGGATCCGGTAGATCATATCCATATCCAGATTTTCCCGGATAATCTTAGCCATCTTGTCATACTGCTCTTCTTTATACTTTGCCATCGAGAATGTTTCCCCGTTTTCATATGTCTCCGGACGAACACCTTTTCTCTCTGCGAGGAAATAGCGGATCGCATGCTGCATCTCTTCTGTGTCGAATACTCCGTGGACATAGGTTCCGAATACGTTTCCGCTGATACAGCCGTCTTCTTTCCCACCGGCCGGAGCTCCATTCGGATTCGAATCCGTTTTATATCCTGAACGCGCATCGGAATCCGTCGCCATCGCTGCGATATTTTCCCCATTTTCGTACTGGATCCACGAAAACGGCTGTCCGCCGTCCCGGATCGTCTCTCCCATATGAATCTCATATCCGTTGATCTTTACCGGTACTCCATCGTTTGAAAACCCGGCTGCCGTTCCATTTACTCTCGTCCTCGTCTTCTTCTCCGCAAAGATCGTGCGGATCGGCAGGAGCTCCATGCCGCGCATCGTTCCGCCTTCTTCCACACCATGCGGATCGGAAAGACTCGTTCCCAGCATCTGGAACCCGCCGCAGACGCCGATGACCGGGATCCCTTTTCCCGCCATCCGCGTGATTACAGCTTCCAGCCCGTTCTGGCGGAGCCACTTGAGATCTCCCATGGTGTTCTTTGTCCCAGGGAGGATGATGAGATCCGATCCGGTCAGTTCCTCCGGACGGCTCACATAAGAAAGCGCGATCCCCGGCAGTCGCTCCAGTGCATTAAAGTCCGTGAAATTCGAGATCCTCGGAAGCCGGATCACGGAGATCTTCGCAAAAGCCGCATGGCTGGAGCGGTCAAGAAGAGGTCCGGTTCCATGTTTTTCTGTCAGGCGCTCCGAGAGGCTGTCCTCATCGTCCACGTCCACATCCATGTACGGGATCACACCCGCAAACGGGATCCGGATCCGCTCATAGAGCATGGAAAGACCCGGTTTTAAGATCTCTTTATCCCCGCGGAACTTATTGATCACGAAGGCGCGGATCCGCTTCCGCTCCGCTTCTGTGAGCAGGGCCGCTGTCCCGTAGAGCTGGGCGAAAACGCCGCCCCGGTCGATGTCCCCGGCGAGAAGTACCGGCGCATCCAGCATCTCGGCGAGTCCCATGTTCACGATATCGTTTTCCCTCAAGTTGATCTCGGCCGGACTTCCCGCGCCTTCCACAACGATCACATCGAAGCGGGATGCCAGGGAATTGTAGGCATCCATGATGTCCGGGATCAGACTCTTTTTCATCTTAAAATACTCCGCCGCCGGATAATTGCCGCGGACCTCGCCGTTCACGATGAGCTGGGATCCCATGTTCGAGGTCGGCTTTAAAAGGATCGGGTTCATCGCCGCCTCCGGCTCGATTCCGGCTGCCTCCGCCTGCATGACCTGGGCCCGTCCCATCTCAAGCCCGTCCCGCGTAATATAAGAATTCAGGGCCATATTCTGGGACTTAAACGGTGCAGTCCTGAGCCCGTCCTGCTTAAAGATCCGGCAGAGCCCCGCCGCAAGAAAACTCTTCCCCGCATTCGACATGGTCCCCTGGATCATGATCACTTTTGCCATTTTGATTCCTCCACTGTGTGGTGTTTCACTTTTTCAGTCATGTTGTCTTCCTGCGTGAATTTGCATCCACTCGGGAATATTATTTTAGCTCTCTACGATATATTTTTCAAAATGTGCTGCACTGCATCTGACATGATTAATGTCATCACTTTTTTATCACCAGTTTTAACTTCTGGTTCCCCACACCGCAGATGATCTTTATGGTCTGATACACAACAATCCCTATACCAGCACTCTCCCAACAAAGCTCCCCAAATTGACCACTTTTCATTTTCAGTCAGCTCACCTGCCAGTGATTTCATAACACGCTCTGTTGAAAACCTTTTAAATCCAGCTAAATACTGTAATGTTTTTTCGTCTTTAATTTCTGCCAGGTTGATCCTATGATTTTCCACTGCTGCAAGAATCTCTTTCCGCATCGCAATCTTATCCTTCTTCCCTGTACCTGTCCAGGAAATTAATTGATCGAATGCCAATATCAGATATTCAAAACAAATCATATCCAGGATTATGACATGACCAGCTGACCGATCAGCGAATGATCTCAGAATACGATATTTATTCCGGATATCCTGATTATCTACTACATAATCAAATACAATATAATAGATATCTCCTGTATCCGGCTGCAGCTGATAGATTGCATCCAGAATTCCTTGATTGCTCTCTTTACTTTCGACAATAAGTTTACCCTCGAAGAAAAGCTGATTTACTAATTGCCAGAAATGAAGACCTGCACCAGTGTCCTCTGTCCATAAATACTTCATATCAAACTTCCTCTTCTAGAGTTATCTTATTATCTGCCAGTTCCAATACCTTAAAGCTCTTATCCGAAACATTCAGGCCATCACAGTTCCTTAAAAAAAGCATATATTGATTTGAAAACTCAAAGTTAATAAATCTTCGGATCTCGTCATTGATCAGAATATCAGCATTATCGATCACAATAAAATTATTTCTGCACGTTTCAAGATCTTCCTGGATATTTTCCGACCGATAATTAAATAATTTTATAGCATGATATGCGTCAGTTTGTCTCAAGTCCTCAAGCATTTCATAAAGGACTGTTTTTCCGGTTCCGCTGTCGCCTCCGACAAGAGTAATGCGATCGTCAAAAGACAGATCATAGGAAAAAGGAGCTGCCTGAAAAGTAATATTTTTATAGATCATTTTTCTCTCTCCTTTCATACTCTCTGGTCCACCAGGTCTGATATCCAGCATTTCCTGTCACCACATCTTTCTCATTAAAACGAATTTCTGCATTGTCCGGAATTTCAACAAAACTTGGACGTGACATATAAATCTTTATGTGATCCAGCTGAAATATCATCTTCAAAACATTGGGACCACACTCTTCAACACATACCACTTTTTCTGGATGTTTTACAATATTCAGCAAGGTTTTACACCCAGAAGATAAGTTTCGGATTGTTCCCAGTCCATACTTTGTTTCTATGTGCTTATCAAGTGTCAGGATTGCATCATCCGCTTGAAAAATCAGATTTTTATCCTGTTCTGTCATTTCTTCATTGCTTGTGTTTAAATTAAAATAGAGATCATTTTTCAGGATCCAATTGGAAGATTCTTTTTTTTCTGTATAAATATCGATCATGTCAATCCTAGCTCCTTACTTACAATTTCGATAAAATCTCCATAGCTGCTTCCCACACCGCACAGATCCCCATCAGGATCCACGACGTCCGGTAAAGAAGTCTGTTTGCCCGGCGGATATCCTCCGGTTCCACCGGCCGCAGATCATCTCCGATATATTTCTTCTTTACGAGTTTTCCAAAGTACCACGCGTCCCCGGCAAGGCGCACCCGTAGCGCTCCGGCACAGACCGACTCTGTCTGCGCGGAATTCGGGCTCGCATGGTTGAAACGGTCCCTCAGGAAGATCTTTTTCGCATTTTTTCCGTCAAATTCGTGCCCTTTGGACGGCAGATACGCCGCAAAGATCATGATCCAGGCGCAGAGTCTCGATGGAATAAAATTCAAGACATCGTCCAGTTTCGCAGCCGCCCGTCCAAGGTACAGATATTTGTCATTCTTATACCCGACCATTGAGTCCATCGTATTGACTGCCTTATATACCCAGCCGAGGACCGGTCCGCCGATCGCCATGTAAAAGAGCGGTGCCGCAACACCGTCTGACGTATTTTCCGCGACTGTCTCCACCGCCGCCTTCGTGACACCAGTCATATCGAGCACTTTAGTATCCCGCCCAACGATCATCGACACCGCATACCGCGCCGCTTCAAGGTCGTCCTTTTTCAATTCCCGGTACACCTTCATGCTCTCATCCTTCAGGGATTTTACCGCAAAAAGCTGATAACACAGGATCACAGATGCCAGAAACCGGAGCCACGGGGAGATCCTGCCGCAGGTGTATAAGATCCCGCCGGATACGACCGCCGTTGTCCCGGTCACGAGAATAACAAGTACCACACCGCCAGCTAAGAGCGCCCTCTCTCCCTCTCCAAAAAGCTTCCGGATCCCTTTCTCCAGAAATGAAATATAAGCCCCGATGAGCCGCACCGGATGATATAACCAGTGCGGATCCCCGAGGACCTGATCGAGCAGAAATCCGAGTGCTACCACTGCAAGTAATTCGAGTCTGTCTGTCATAAAAATCTTCCTTTAATGTTTGTTCCGTTCGTTGTCTATCATACCGCAAAACCGGCATTCCTCATATAGTGAACTGGTCTGATTTTTCTGCGTCATTTTAAATACTTTCCATTATTCTTATAAGCCATGATGATGATCACGATCGTCAGCACAAGAAACAGTCCAAGCCATAAAAATGCCGGAAAAACATGGCAAAGATACATTACCAAAAACGCAAGATCCAGCCCCCAGAGCATCTTTGTGACGCCCTCCGTATGGCACCATTTCGCCCGTTCCTCGTCCTCAACCAGAATTTTCGAGCTGATCGGCGTATAGATCCCACTGACAACAAGTGCACCGTAGATCAGAAATCCGATGCTGCATACCGATAATAAAAGAATCATGATTTTACACCCCCTATGATATTGGATTGTTCCGAAGAAACCGCACCTGACCGATCCGTCCATCCAGCGTTTCGATCTCCCCAAAGATCCCCTCGCCGTTCCCGACCTGCCAGTCATAGTATCTCTTCCGTTCTTTTGCAAGCGCCTCCATGACGGCCATGATCGTTCCCCCGTGGACGACGAAGACGAGTGTTTTGTCCGGATCCTCTGTCTCCCGGAAGAATCTCGCAAGGATCTCCCGGAACGCCTTCACAGTCCGCGCTTTAAACGTTTCCGTGCTCTCCCCGCCCGGGAATCCCTCAGCTCCCATCGTGTCAATAAAATGCTGATATTCCATGTCCCCTGAGAGTTCCAGATAGTTTTTATATTCAAACTTTCCAAAATCACACTCGGAAAGATCTTCGACCCGAACCCTCGGGACCTGCGGATAATCATGTTCCGGAAATAGTGTTTCCGCAGTCTCAAGGCAGCGTTTCATCGGGCTTGTGATGATCGCCGCAGGTTTTCCGGCAAGTTTCCGGATTTTTTTTGCCTCTTTGCCAAGCGTTTCGAGGGATTCCTGCGTCAGACTCTCATCCGTCCTGCCCACATATCGTTTCTCCAGGTTCCCCGGCGTTGCCCCATGCCGGATCAGTAAAAGTTTCACTTAAAACACCGCCTTTCCGATCACCGCCGCGAGCAGAATCCCAAGCTCACAGATCTGCAGGAAGAAACCGGCAAGATCTCCGGTCACACCACCGAATTCCTGTACTGCCATGTGGCGATACCAAAGGAAGATCAAAACCGTTGTAATTACAACAACACCGCCGCAGATACCGCCAAAGAGCAGTTCCAGAAATGCCGTCAGGAAAAAGATCACGAGCATGCAGACTGCCACGGTCTTCTTTCTCGCATCCTTCATAAAATCTGCCAGCATCCCATGTTTTCGCGCCTCCGGAAATGTTGCGGTGGAAAGGCCGCTGAGCGCCCTGGAAAGAATAAACCCGATCGCTGTGAGGAGCGCACTTCCCTCATCAAGTTCCGTGCACGCCGCCGCGTAGAGGATCAGATACAGTCCTCCGAAGATCACCGCAAACGCTCCTGTGTGCGTGTCCTTTAAGATTCCCAGCTTCTTCTCCCGGTCGCCATATGACGCTCTTGCATCGCAGGTGTCCATAAATCCGTCCATGTGGATCCCGCCCGTGATAAAAAGCGGCACTGCGAGGAGGATCCCCGCTGCCAGGATCTTTCCCGTCAGGATCCTGTCAAGCAGCAGATACATTCCAAAAAACACCGCTCCGATCACTGCCCCGATCGCGGGAAAAAAGCACATGGCGTATTTCATGTCCTCTTCCTTCCACTCAAACATCGGCATCGGGATCCTGGAATACATCGAAAACGCTATGATCGCCGCTCTCATGTCCGGACCTCCTTCTCATAATCCACGTACTGCTCGACGGAAATGTCGGAAAATGTGCTCATCTCTTCGTAAACACTCGCCCCCATCTTTAAGAGCGGGATCATCGCCACAGCCCCGCTTCCCTCGCCGAGATGCATCCCGAGATGGAGCGGCGCCGGAAGTCCAAGCATTTCAAGAACCGCTTTTCCGGCCGGTTCCCTGGAAATGTGCGAGGCAAAGAGATAATCTTTCGCCTCCCGGCGGATCAGGACCGCGAGAAGTGCCGATACAGTCGAGAGGAACCCATCCATGAGGACCGGAAGTCCGGCCGCCGCCCCGCCTAAAAAGAGCCCGGTCATTCCCGCAAGGTCAAAACCGCCAAGTTCCGAAAGGACTGTCACAGCCGAGAGCGCCCCATTCTCATAATCTTCCTTCGTTCCGCCCCGGTACTGCGGATATGTTTCATAAAAGCGGCCGACCGCCATCGAAACCGCCCGTTTTTTCTTTTCCAGCCCGGCATCCGAAAGTCCGGCTCCCCGTCCGGTCGCTTCCTCCGGGGAAAGTCCCGTGAGCACTGCGCTCATCGCGGCAGCAGGCGTCGTATTTCCGATTCCCATCTCACCTGCAGCGAGAAGCTCATATCCCATATCCCGGAACGTAAACGCAAGTTCGATCCCGGAAACAAGCGCCTGCAGGCAGTCCCCTCTGCTCATCGCAGGTTCTCTCACGATATTTCCGGAACCTCTCGCAATCTTTCGGTCCATGATCCGGTGCGGATCCGGCTGTTTTACTCCGATCACTTCACAGTCCATCCCCATGTCCACCGGATAAAGATCTGTTCCGGCAATCCGGCACATTTTGGAAGTTGAAGTCTCCCCCCGCGTGAAATTCTCCGCCACAATCCGGGTCACTTCCTTCCCGGTCTGGGTCACGCCTTCCGAAACGACGCCATGATCCGCGCACATGACTGCAAGTGCGGACTTATCAAGCATGATCCCGGACGCACTCCGCCTGATCCCGGCAATCCTTATAATATCGTCCTCCAGGATCCCGAGACTGCCGATCGGCTTTGCAACGGAATCCCATCGCTTTTTTGCGAGTTCCATCGCATGGCGGTCGGCTGGGACGATCTGTTTCAGATAGCTTTGAAATTTTTCTTCGATTGTCTCTGTTGTCATCGTATTGTCACTCATTATCTTTCCTTATGTCATTCTTTTTGGACTTCCCAAATGGCTTCTCTCCAGCTTTGTGCCTGCTTTACAAAATGCTCCGCGATCTCCGGATTGCTGTAAAAATACAGATGTGGGAAACCGGCATAGAAGCTTTCTGTTGTGTATCCGCACTCCCAGCCGCGGGTCCCGACCGGTTTCTTCGCCTGAAAATCAGTTCCATTTTCCGGTGAATCCCAGTGGTGGAATTCATGGGCGCGAAACTGAGTTCCCTCCGGTCCGAGAAGTCCGTCCTTTTTCGCTGTCACGGTAATGTAGCCGAATCTTCCAAGTTTCCCTGTATCCTGGCTGTTTCCCGGAAGAACACCGGCCATTTCCCAGCGCTTTCCAGCCGGATCTTCGATCGACTCCTTCAAATAGAGATACCCGCCGCACTCTGCGATACAGGGCATCCCATTCCTGATCGCCTCCCGAATCGAAGAAAGCATCATTTTATTCTCTGAAAGTGCCTTCACATGAAGCTCCGGATATCCGCCACCAAGATACAGCGCAGATGCCTCCGGCGGGATCTCCTGATCCCGGATCGGGGAAAAATATTGGATCCTGGCTCCAAGTTTTTTTAAAAGATCCAGGTTGTCCTCATAGTAAAAACAGAACGCCTCGTCTCTTGCAACTGCGATCACGGGGATGCAGGAGTTTTTATTATCTGCTACAGGCGCTTCCAATTCTCTTTTTCCCTGAAAAATTGCTCTGCTTCCATCAAAAACCGCATGACACGCAGTATGGACAGCTGCTGCTCCTGATATTGTTTTTCCTTCCTGTTTTTTTATGATTTCCGGAATCTTAATTAGAAGTTCCGGAGCTTCCTCCGCTGCTTCCAGTATCCCATCCAGATCGATCCCCGCACGGATCTTCTCCTTTACAAGCTCCAGCTTTTCCCTGAGCCCCGGGATCTCCTCCGGCATGACAAGCCCCAGATGGCGTGATTCCAGAGTCAGATCCCTGAGTTCCGGAATATATCCGAACACGCGGATCCCCAGCTCCTGCTCTGCCTTTTTCTTAAGTCCCGGATATATCATCGAAGACAGCCGGTTAAAGATCACGCCTGCAACATGGCTCCTCTCCTGATACTCCATGAAGCCTTTGATCGAGGCAAGTGCCGAAAGACTCCGTCCCTTCATGTCAACGATCAGGATCACCGGTGTATCCGTAAGATCCGCCACTTCCCATGCGCTGGCGCGCTCCGAGACACCGCCGAGACCATCGTAAAATCCCATCACACCCTCAAGGACCGCGATCCGGCTCGCCGGAAGCCCCTTATTCTCCAGAACTTCCCGTCCCAGCAGATACCGCAGTGTATCCGCCCCCACAAAAAAGGTGTCCAGATTTCGCGATGGAATCTCCAAAACAGTCCGGTGAAACATCGGATCAATATAATCGGGTCCGCACTTAAAGGCACGCACTGCCTCAATCCGCTCCTTTAGGAGTGAAAGAAGTACACAGGTGAAAAATGTCTTCCCGCCGCCGCTCTTTTCGGCGGCGATCATGATGCGGGGGAGACGGATGGAAGTTGGGATGCTCTCTTCTGATAATCCATTTTTTAACATATTCATCATTCCAGATCTTGCCTCTCTAGTCTAAAAAGAGCTATTCTCAATCAAAATTTTCCAATATCCTTTTTGACTGGTTCCAATGCGCTGAATAATATTCTGGCTTTTCATTTTATCAATCTGATATTTTACACGATTAATTTTCCACCCCAATTGAGCTGCAATCTCTCTCTGTAATATCAGGCTGTTCTTTAATCAATGCCAGAACCGCTTTGCTCTTGTCTGTCAGGTTGTATTCCGTATACACGGAAATTTTCACAGCATCGTCGGTAAGCTTTTGAATATCTTGGTCAACTTTCTGAACATCTTGGTCGATTCCAATTCTTGTCTCTTCCATATTACGATAGAGATTAATGCGAAATCCAATCTCCATATCGCGAAACTCCGGCTCGCGTAATCCGTATTCCTGCATTGCTTCCATCAATTTCGGAATGCCGCTGCCCCACGCCTCAATCAGATTCATATAAGAAAACGCATGTGCAAGCGCACGATTACGTATTTTCGAGTATCCCTCTTTCATCTTATCCAAAGTCACACCTGGCATAAAACTGCCCGGCGATGTAATTTCCAAACGGTCATCATAAATTGCTACCTGAATGTGCGAATTCTGCAAGAAACTACAATTCATCACAGCATTAATAATTAGCTCCCGGATACTGTCCGGCGGAAGTTCATAAATATCTTTCCGATATGCCAATGTCTGATTGTAAACAAAACGGCAACAGCCAAATGTTTTTGCAATCTGAATTCTTTGTTCGCTATTAGGATATATCCTGTATTTATATGCTTTTAACACCCACTGTCGCC
>NZ_JAWQDE010000020.1:0-60941 GCF_036318045.1 Clostridium sp. CM74B_53
TTGTATCCAGGTTCAAAATTTAGCTTGGCTAATTTTTAAACCGTTCTACTGTTTTGTTAGGTTTTGTTCTGAATGTTCTCATTCATGGTCTAAACCAAAGACCATTTTTATAAGAATTTTCAGGGTTCTACATACTGTTCAGTTTTCAAGGAACTGTTTTTGTTGTTTCCGTGTTTCAGAAGCAACTCATTTATTCTATCAAATCAGGTTCGATTTGTCAAGAACTTTTTTAACTTATTTTCAAAGAAGTTTTCTTTGCAAGTTAAAAGCGCAGAAGGAGGGATTTGAACCCTCGCGCCGCTACTAACGACCTACTCCCTTTCCAGGGGAGCCCCTTCAACCACTTGGGTACTTCTGCATTGGTTGATTCGCATCTTGCTTCCACAAGACTCATATTTAATTCTGCACCAGGAACTCATCTCTCTGGCTCCGCAGTACAGTTAGCGGAGAGAGTGGGATTCGAACCCACGCGCCCTTGCGGACAAACGGTTTTCAAGACCGCCTCGTTATGACCACTTCGATATCTCTCCAAAGCGCTCTCTCAAACGTGCTCATTAATAATAACCTACAATTACATTTTTGTCAAGCATTTTTCCAAACTTTTTTTGTTTTTTGATTCTTTTTAAATTGTATACAAAATATGCTGTTTTAATCCACGTAAATATCAATATCTAGTATCTGTTCTTTCATGCTTCCTTTCTCTGTTTTTCATCTTCGCAAACTTTTTTCAAAAATATTTTCAAAAAAGTTTGTTCTTCAAACCCGGCTTTGTCCGGGCTTCCTGTTTCCGCAGGCTTTCCCTTTTCTTTTCCTTCAGAAATTTTTCGCGGACATATCATTGTCCTCCACGCAATCCATCCTTTCCTATCATAAAAGAATAAGGAGGCACCAGGTCTCCTCGTTCTTATCCTAATAATTCCCGAACCATTTTCTTATCGAAAACTACTTTATTCACATGATTTACTTCGATCTGGTAAAGAGCGTTGGCTGCAATATGTTCTGCTGCCTGCTCCAGATTACGGATTCCCGATGTATCCGAATACCGGCTGATCACTTCATCCAGTGCCTCCGGAAGGATCTCACATTCTTCCTCTCTCATGCTCATCCGTTTCAATACCTTAGGAAGCGCAAATTTCGAGAAGATGATCTTCTTTTCCTCTTCCGTATAATCCGGAATATCGATCACTGCGAAACGTGACATTAACGGTGCGCTGATCTTTGAGCGGTCGTTGGCCGTCGCGATCGGGTAAACTCCACCCGTCGGGATCATGCACTCCATATAGTTATCCGTAAATCCAAGGTTATCCAGCAGCGTCAAAAGAACATCCGCCGGATTTCCGTTTCCTTTTCCAGACGCAGCCTTGTCGAGCTCGTTGATGATGAACACAAGATTCGACTGGCCGGACAGCGAAAATGCCTCCATGATGATTCCCGGCTTCGCATTTGCGTATACACGGGAGCTTCCTGTCAGCTGCTCCGGGTCATTGATGGAGCTCATGTCCAGGGTCGTCCACGGCAGTTTTAAGATCCTCGCTACCGCGTAAGCGATCTGGGATTTTCCCGTTCCCGCCGGTCCGATGAGAAGGATTCCGTAAGCCGGGAGCGTGTGGGTACGGTTAATCTGGATGATCGTCTCGATGATCCTCTGCTTTACCCGCTCCATTCCATACAGCTCCTCATCCAGAATCCGTCTCGCCTCTTCCGGATCGATGGCCTCAAAATAGTTGCTCTTCCACTGGATGTTCATCATGATGGACAGCGCTCTCTGGGCATGACGGCGCTCTTCCGGTGACACCTCATGGGAATTTGCCACCGCAAGGTTTCTTCTTGCCCACAGGCGGATATTATCCGGAAGTGTTCCTCCCGCACATGTCATGAAATCCGTGATGCTCTGAAGGCTGGTCAGCTTCATATCATCTCCATCTTCCGCTGCCTCTTCCTCCGACACTTCTTCTGCCGGGGCACTGCTCGCCTGAAGACGTCCGATCATATACTGTAAGAAGCCATCTTCCGCAGAAAGCTTTGTTCCGCCGCCAAAGGCGATCTCCCTGATCTTGTACACTGCATATCCGTCCGCCTCATTGGAGCCGGAAAGACGCACGTTGATCTTGTTTTCTCCCAGCCATTTCAGCAGTTTCACAAAACGCGCGTCTATTTTTAAGATATCGGCGCTGTGTGTTCTGCCGTCTTCATCCTCAAATTCAAAGGCCGTCTCCCGTACCGGGTTCGTAAACACACCTTTGGAATGGTGCTCCCACTGTTTTTCCCGGTTGTCCAGGACCAGGATCGGATGTTCCGGAGTTGCCGTGGTCTCATTGGAACGAAATAACGTAAATGTGCATTTCGCGTTCTTTCTCTCTTCTTTTGCTTCCGCATTAAAATCAAAAACTGACATGTTTTTCTCCCTTGTACAGAAGTGCCTCCGCGATCACCATATCCTCCGGAGTCGTCACTTTAATATTAGAATAGCTGCCTTCCACGAATTTTACCTTTGTATCCGTCATCAGCTCTACCACCATCGCGTCGTCCGTGATATGGCTGCGGTCTGCCCCCGGTGCGAAGATCTTCTCATACGCACGATAGATCAGCTCAAACCGGAATGCCTGCGGGGTCTGGATCTGCCACAGGGTGCTGCGGTCCGGGGTGCTCTCGGAAAATCCGTCCGCGTCCGCCACTTTGATCGTATCCTTTACCGGCATCGCTGCCACGCAGGCAGAATAGCTGCAGGCGCCATCCACTGCGCGCGCAATGATCTCCCCGTCCACAAGCGGTCTCGCCCCATCATGAATCAGGACGATCCCATCTTCCGGGAATCCTGCTGCCTTCAAAGCGCAGAGACCGTTCCAGACAGAGTCATACCGCTCTTTTCCGCCCGGCACGACCTGTTTCACGCTGGAAAACCCATAGGCCTCCACGATATCCTTCCTGCAGAATTCCACCTCGTCCGCCCCGGTCACCAGGATGATCGTATCCATCCCGCTCATCTCAAACGCACGCAGGGCATGGACCAGCACCGGCTCTCCGTTTAAGAGCAGATACTGTTTCGCCACCTTGCTGTGCATCCGTTTTCCATGACCGGCCGCCAGAACGATCGCAGCCTTTTTTACCTGTTCCATTACCGTTCTCCCAGTTTCAGGTTCGGAACCGCATTCAGATCCCAGCCTGCGCGCACTCCGTTGATGTATTCATAATATCCGGCCGCGCCGATCATCGCCGCATTGTCGGTACAGAAGATCGGTGACGGATAATAAAACTCGATCCCGGCTTTCTCACATGCCGCTTTCATCCCGGCACGGAGGGCAGAGTTCGATGCGACACCACCCGCGATCGCAAGCTTCTTATAGCCAAATTCCTTTGTCGCAGCGATCGCACGGCTCACAAGAACGTCCACCACTGCGTTCTGGAACGAAGCACAGAGATCCGGGACATTGATCGTCTCGCCCTTCATCTCCGCCTGGTTGATATAGTTTAAGACAGCGGATTTCATACCGCTGAAGCTGAAATCATACTGGGATCCGCCGACCTTCGCACGCGGGAACTCCATGGCATGCGGATTTCCCTCTTTTGCCGCCTTGTCAACCTTCGGTCCGCCCGGATATCCGAGTCCGACCGCGCGGGCAACCTTATCGAAAGCCTCTCCGGCCGCGTCATCCATCGTGCGTCCGATGATCTCAAACTCGCCGTAATCCTTTACGATCACAAGGTGGGTATGTCCGCCGGACACGATCTCGCAGACAAACGGCGGCTCCAGATCCGGATGCTCGATAAAGTTCGCGGAAACATGTCCCTCGATGTGATGGACCGGGACCAGCGGTTTCTTTGCCGCATAGGCGATCGCCTTCGCAGCCGCAACTCCGACAAGAAGAGCACCCACAAGACCCGGACCGTAAGTCACCGCGATCGCCGTGATCTCGCCCAGAGTCATATGCGCCTCATCAAGGGCAGCCTGAACCACCTGGTTTACCTTCTCAATATGCTTTCTCGATGCGATCTCCGGCACTACGCCGCCATAGAGCGTGTGGAGCGCGATCTGGGATGAGATCACGTTGGACAGCACCTCACGTCCATTCTTTACGACGGAAGCTGCCGTCTCGTCACAGGAGCTCTCGATTGCAAGTATATATACGTCTTCTTCAACACTGTGTATCTTCATTTTCTAATCCTCGTCAAATCCAAGTTCTGCAGACCAGCCATCGCGGGCGGTCTTGATCTTCGGGAAAATCTCCCTGATCTCATTCAAATATTCCTCCGGATGCATCAACGACGGGCTGTAATGCGTCAGCCACATCTCCCTCGGATTCGCTTCCTTTCCGAGCTTCGCTGCCTCCTGGAACATCATGTGCTTATTCTCCCGCGCATTCGCGATCTTCTCCTTCTCGCCGTACATGCCCTCACAGATAAAAAGATCATTATCCGCAGCATATTCCGCGATCGCCGGGACCGGGCGCGTGTCAGTCGTGTAAGTCACAGAAATCCCGCGGCGCTTCTCGCCCAACACCATATCCGGCGTCAGGGTCCGTCCCTCATGCTCGATCGTCTCGCCCTTCTGGAGTCTGCTCCAGAACTTCTGCGGGATCTCCTGCGCTCTCGCCCGCTCCACATCAAACTTGCCGTTCCTCGGGATCGTGATACGGTAGCCGTAGCAGGTAACACGGTGATTCACACGAAACGCATCGACCACATACGGCCCCGCCTGGAACTTCTCCCTCGGCTCCGTGAGCTCCTTAAACACAAGCGGAAACGGAAGCTCCGGCGCGATCGTCCGGAGCGCGCCGACAACCCGCTCCAGCCCCTTCGGACCCACAAGAAGCACCGGCTCCGTCCGCTCCGCATTTCCCATCGTCAAAAGAAAACCCGGAAGCCCACTGATATGGTCCGCATGATAATGCGTAAAACAGATCACGTCCACCGGTTTCGGACTCCATCCCTTTTCCTTCAAAGCAATCTGGGTCCCCTCGCCGCAGTCAATCAACAGATTACTGCCGTCACAGCGCGCCATCATAGACGTCAGCCAACGATACGGCAGCGGCTGCATGCCCCCGGTCCCCAGTAAACAGATATCTAACATGTAATTTCCTCTGCATTCTATCATAATGGCGGGGTCAAAAAAACTTTTGTCCCCTTTGATACTAAATTTATCAAGTCTGCACGTATCATACCATAAAGCGCCAGTCATATGCAAGAGATGCAGCCCTTATTCCTCAGGAAAGAAACCATCGAAAGACACCTTATACTCCCATCGATGTGCCCGCCACGAGCGTCCCATCTGCATTCCCTCAGCGATGCGCCCCGCGCGAGCGCCCATCTGCGATTCCCAGTGGTGAACTTCCGATCAGACGTACATTGATCTGTGACCCCTGCTTTCTCCTCCCTCGCAGACAGTTGCGTCAACCCCATACTCCCTCAGCGATGCGCCCAGAGAACTTCTCATCTACATTCCCCCAGCGATGCGCCCCGCGCGAGCGCTCCATCTGCAACACACAGCGGTGAGCTTCCGCTCAGGAGTGCATTGATCCGGGGATCTGGTTCCACTTGGCTCGCGGACGGATGCGTTGGAGGACAGGGGACACTTGTCTGAGCGCAGCGAGTTGTGTCCCCTGTTCTCCGCCCTTAGCAGCCATCCGCAAGCTTAGTGGAACCATCCCCGCATCCCCAGCACTCCTGAGCGGAAGCTCACCGCGTACCCCCCCGCCAACAAAAAAAGGCAGGCAACCTCTCTCCAGCCGCCCGCCTTGATCCTTTTACAGCATCTCGATTTCCTCCTCCACCTCCACCGCAACCCGGAACTCCCCCGTCACCTCATCATAGCACTCCTCACACAGATCAAAATGGTGAACCTCCCCATCCTTCTCCGAAAAGAAATCCCACGCATGATCCGACGAAAACACGCCTTCCCGCACGATCCCATTCCTCACTGCCAACTTCCTTCCGCACCTGTTGCAGATCACGCTCTCCAACCGACCGTCTTTTCCGTATTTTCTCATATTTCTCTTTTCCTCCGCCTTCATCATCCCCGGTTCCCCCGGAGTCCCCTACAGTATAGCGGAAAAAATCATGATTTTAAGTGGGAATCGATGGAACCGGCCGTCTCCACATGATGAGCGCGTCCTCCACCGGATCATGATAATAATTCTTCCGAACAGCCTCCGCCTGAAAACCATAGAATTTATAAAGGTTTATCGCAGGCGTGTTCCCGGCACGCACCTCCAGAGTCAAATCCGGTGCCTCCTTCTCCCTTGAAGAGATTTCCAGACGATCCATGAGTTTCTTTGACTCCCCATGTCCCCTGTATTCCGGAAGCACAGCGATCCTCATAAGCTCCCCTTCCCCTGCGAGAAACCGGAAATTCGCATACCCGATCACGGAATTCTTCTCGTCCGCAAGCACCCAGGCCTCGTCCCACTCGCTCTCCAGCATATCGGAGAGAAGCTTCTCCGACCATGCATCGGAAAAACAAGTCTGTTCGATCCGTTCCACCGCCGGAAGATCATCCGCAGTCATCGCACGAAGAATCGTCTCCGCCTTTCCCGCGGACTTCGCCTCATCGCTACTATCCTTTGTATATTTGTTGTAATTATTAGAATTTTCATGAATATTGTTTATTTCCACTATATTCTCCTTTTTTGCTGCATTGCAGTCATTCCCAATGATCGGTCCATCTGCATCCCGCCCAGATCGCTTCGCCGGAAAATTTCTCTGCATATACAGACTGCCGGGAACGAAAGTCCCGGCAGAATCGTATGATGCAATATTCGATTCATGAATAAACGTAACTGTTCAGTACCCTCACACCTACAAGAGCCTCCCCACGGAGCTTCCCTTCAGATGTATGGCAAGTTACGAGCAAAAATGCATTCCGAATCGGCTTTGCCGATGGGATTTTTTCCTTCCTATCCATGTTTTTCAGAATTGTAAACGCAGAAATCGTGAAACACTTCCACATTCGTGCGATCAGAAAACTCTTACCGTTTCTTCTCCGGCGTAAAATCTCCTTCAATGACCTTCCACGCCGCCTCGACACTGAAATACTCACGAATATACTTCTGCGTCTCCTCGCACATTCTGCAACACTCCGCCGGATCCTGGTACATCTTGACAACCTCATCGGCGAATGCCTCCGGTCCGTCAGCGACCTTCATGACGCGTTCCGCCTCCGGGATTCCCTCGGAACCGATGGAAGTAGTGACGATGGCCGATCCATTATAGACCGCCTCGACAACCTTTCCCTTGACTCCGGCACCGTAACGCAGCGGAACCACAACGATCCGGGATGTCGCATAGAGAGATGCAAGCTCTTCCTCTGTGACGAAGCCCTTGACGATGATGCCGCTTCCCGGCTGCTCAAGCGCCTTGATCTCATCCGTCACCTTGGATCCGACAACATAGAAGTTCACATCAAGCTTCTGTCTGATCAGCGGGAAGATCTCCTTTGCGAACCAGAGAACCGCGTCAGCATTCGGCGGATGCGCGAATCCACCGACAAACAGCAGTCCTTCCCTCTTTTCGAAGTCCTTGTCGATATTCTCCAGGAACTTCTCGTAGACATAGGCAGTGATCGCCCTGATCTTGTACTCCGGATGGATCGCATGGATTGCTTCTTCCTCCACGTAAGACGGATAGTAGGATACCGCCGCCTTCTCCATCAGGGAGAACTCGATGGATTTCCAGTAATCGGACTCCCGCTTTTTCTGGATATCGCCGGTGAGCTCATACTCCCGGTATTCTCTTAAGAAATGCAGGTCATGTCCGTAGTAGATCACCTTGATATTGGTGTTCTTCTTGATAAAGTCAATATATTTGATCGCGATATGCGGACGGTTCAGGTACGCAAAATCGATCTCGTCCTTATTCTTTGTCAGCCAGTCCCAGATTCCTGCCTGGTATCCCGGTCCGTATAAGATCTCCACGCCCATCTGCTGGAGTGTCGTCGAGTACGGCTCCTCGTGAAGGAAGTTGTCTCCGAGGAATTTCACGGAATATCCCATCTTCACGAACATTTTCAGGTACTGATAGGTCGTCTTGGAACCTGCATCCTTGTCAAACGTCGGGACATAATGGTCCACAACAAGGATCACCGGCTTCTTCTGGCTTCTCTCACGGGCACGGAACGGGTTCGGATTGCCTGTGTTGACAGACTGCTTTTTGAACTCCTCCGCCCACTTCTCTTTTAATTTTCTGCTGTTCTCCACCTGGTAGCGCTTCAGACCGGTTCCGTTGACATCGGTACCGTTGGAGACGCCCTCAAAGTGGATGACCTTCGATAACGGCTGGTAGACCACGCGGTATCCGGCTTTTCTCACCTCAAATGCAAGATCGGAGTCCTCACAGTATGCCGGTGCAAACAGCTCATCAAAGCCACCGATCTGCTTCCAGAGATCCGTCGAGAGCAGGATCGCCGCGCCGGAGATGTAGTCCACATCCTTCACGTAGTTGTACTCCGGTTTCTCCGGATCATCGAGACGGCCATAATTCCAGCCGGAACCATCGCTCCAGATAATTCCTCCAGCTTCCTGAAGGCGTCCGTCCGGGTACACGAGCTTGGAACCGACCATTCCGATCGTCGGATCCGACTCGATCAGGTTCACAAGGGAGGAAAGCCAGCCCGGTGTTACCTGGGTGTCATTGTTTAAGAACATGACATACTTGCCGCGGGCCGCCTTCGCAGCCTGGTTGCAGTTTCTTAAAAATCCCTGGTTTGTCTTGTTTCTGCAGATCACGAGATTCTCCGCGTACAGGGAGAGTTCCTTTGTCGCATCCGTGGACACGTCATCCGCAATGATGATCTCGTAAGTCACATTCTTCGTGTTCTCCAGAATTGAGAGCAGGCAGGCATATGTGTAGTGGATCTGGTTGTAGACCGGGATCACGATGGAAACGGTCGGATGCTCCACATAGTCAAAGTGCAGCTTTCCGTGTTCCAGGTAACCGGCGCCGATCTTGAAATCTCCACGGATCCTGTTTCGTCCGTCCTTCGTGAAATACAGCTTTCCGTATTTTCCCGGATGGAAGACGGTATTCTTGAAATATCCAGCGATCTTTCTCTTTCTCGTGCCCTTCGGCATGACTTTATCCACAGCGTGATGGCATTTCCGGAGAATTTTCCACATGATCGCCTCATGTTTCGACAGATACTGCAGGTCTCCCGCCATTCTCGCATTCTCGCTTCTGAGACTTGTGATGATGTTCTCAAGATTCGTCACATGATTGTTGGTGAGGCGCTGGACCTCCTGCTGTTTCATGATCGTGACATCTTTCTCGGAGATCTCCTGCTTTAAATTCTCACACCAGTCTTTTACCTTGTAGAGCTCGCTCTCACGGTCTAAAAGGAACTCGACCGTCTTTGTCGGCTGCTCATACTGCTTCATGTAACCGAAGGAACCGGCATCATGAACATAGGACTGGAACGCCTTTTCCATTCCGCCAAAAACAGCCTGCTCTTCCGCTGTAATCCCAAAATGCGCGTATAGGTCCTCTTCTTTAACGTTCAGCACCTTCTCATAACGTCTGTAGAAATATAAGAGATTGCGGTATTTTAAGAATTTCTCCGGGATCGGGAAGTCAAATACCCACTCGTAGTCGATCCCGTAGATACAGTTCTCATTTTCCGGGACCATAAGGTTCTCGAAGAGTCCGTCCACGTTGGACACGGAAACCGCCTGATCGCTGATCTCCGGGACTTTCCCGAATACCGCCTCAAATTCCGGCGTTGCCTCAAATTTCTTCTCGTCAGGGTCTTCCGGGAACAGGACGTTCATCACCTTCTCAAGTTCCTGATACGGAACTTCCCCCATGACGATCGCCTCGCCCAGGGCGTCCCCTACGGTCTTACCGTTTAAGTACTGGAAAGAAACCGTCTTCTGATCCTTTTTCCACTCCGGTTTTAAAAAGCGGACGGCCGGATTCAGATCGCGGATCTTCTCATATTTTTCCCCGAATGAGCGGATATGCGCCTCGCCGGCTTTCGTGAGAGCTGTCTTCTCGACAGTGAGAACTCCGTCCTCGCGCACGATCTCCGTTTTTAACTGGAACTGCTCCGCTCTGGTCCGGTTGTATTTTACAAATAAAATCTGTCTCATGCCTTCCCCTTTTCCCACATGCCAAGAAATGAGTTCGTGAACTTCGCGAAATCTCCATTTCTGCATGCGTTCGCCATGGCTTTCTCCTCGCTTCCGAACCAGAGTCCCGGACCGTCAAGACGGGCGGAGATATTCGTCACATCGCCGGTCTGTGGGAGATAGTCATCGGAGTAGAGAGTTACCGGATAACGGTAATCCGGAACCGGGTAGTAGAGCATCGCGGTTCCGCCAAATTTCTCTTTTAAGTCCTCAAACAGGCCGCGGAACTCCACCTCTAGGAAGGAGTGTTCAAATGGCTCCGCGCCCATAAAGTAGCGGACACCGGACTCATTCTCAGCCGCTGCTAAGAGTTTTCCTCCCGGTCTCACAAGGGATGCCGCTCTCTCGAGCAGATCCGCTGCCCCGCTTTTCTCTGTCGCGGAAAGCATGGACGGCAGGATCACATAGTCGAATCCAGCTTTATAGAGCGCGTCCAGCTCCTCTGCTGCACGTTCCTTTCCCTTGTACTCTTTCCACCCAAGAGACTCTGCATCTGCCTTCGGAAGTTCCCCGCGGATCAGGAAGAGATTTTCCTTTTCTCCATGCCTTCTCCGGTTCACCTCCAGATTCTCATCCCGCTGATCCAGAACGACCACCTCACCGGCACGCTCTGTAAAAAGTCCGGTACAGGAACCGTAGTCGGATCCGACCTGGAGAACCCGGTCATTTTTTTTCATTTCCAGCCACTCGAAAAGATTTTCCCTTAACGGAGAAAATGCGTAGAGACACCACGGGCTTGTTTCTCCCCGCAGTGCCGCCTCCGCATCTCCTTTATACTTTTCGAGCAGGTCAAGAAGTTCATAACTGTAATCCTTCATCTTTTTCTCCCGCTATGTGTCACAGACATTTTTCCCGGATCCTGCCGGTCTTTTCAGACAGATCCTGCTGTCAAAATGCCATGTTCTGGTCTTATGCTTTTGTCAGCGATGTCTCCACTTCCGATTCCATGTCATACACACCGACCGTATTCTTATTGGAGATCACCGTAAGGTTTGCGATATTGTACAGACGGTGGTATACCACATGTTCCTCACCCTCAAAGCCTGTACAGCTCATGGAGAGAAGATACTCGCCGCCCTGCAGTGTCATCTTCTGGGTAAAGGAAACATCGTAGACATCGCCGTCTCCCACCGGTTTGATGTCACAGCCCTCATACATGGTGTTCGTTCCGGTGAGATCCGTTCCCTTCTTGTCACGGATCGTATAGGTAAAGATCGGACACTTGATCGGCGCATGGAAGCGGATCCGCTCCCTGATCGTGAACATCTCTCCCTTTAGCAGGAGATTTGTGAGGTTTCCTCTCGCGTCAAAAAGCCCCAGATCAAAGATCTCTGCCCGTCCGTCTCCATACTCGGTTCGGTCAGTGTTGATGGTGATCTTATCCTTCATGAGGGATCCATCGGAATGGGCTTTCTCAGCCTTCACGTTCTTTTCTTCGCCCAGCATACCGCCGGAATAGTCGCTCTCCAGCTCTTCCTTTAAGGAATCCAGCTGGTTTGCCAGGATCTTCTTATAGAGATCCACCATATGGCCCGGCTCACCTTCCGCGATGAACTCGCCCTTGTTTAAGAGAACGACCTTATCGCAGTATTTGATGATACTGCCCATATCGTGGGTAACCATGAGGATCGTTGTTCCCCTCTGCTTGATCTCCTCCATCTTCCGGTAACATTTTGCCTGAAAGAATACGTCTCCGACGGACAGGGCCTCGTCGACGATCAGGATCTCCGGCTCCACGTTAATGTTAAGCGCAAATGCCAAACGGACGAACATACCGCTGGAGTAGGTCTTTACCGGCTGATAGACAAAATCGCCGATATCCGCAAAATCCAGAATATCCTGCAGCTTTTCATCCATCTCTTTCCGGGAATACCCCATCATGGTGCCGTTCATATAGATATTTTCAATTCCGGTGTAGTCCATATTGAACCCGGCTCCAAGTTCCAGAAGCGCGGAGATCTTTCCCTCCACGTCCACCTGACCGGTGGTCGGTGTGAGGACGCCGGTGATGATCTTTAAGATCGTTGATTTTCCGGAACCGTTCGTTCCGATAATGCCCACGGTCTGACCCTTTTCTACATTGAAGGAGAGACCATTTAAGGCATAGAAATCCTTGTGATAGCTTTTATGTGTCGGGCTTAAGGACTCTTTCAGTCGATCGATCGGCTTGTCGTAGAGTCTGTACACCTTCGTCACGTCTTTTACTGTAATCGCATTGGCAGACATGGTTTCCTCCTACAATACATCTGAGAAATGCGGACGGAGCCGCTTGAATACTTTGAGTCCCACTAACATGGTGATCAGGGTCACTGCCCAGAAATACACGGTCAGTGTCGGACGCATGAAGAACCAGTCTCCCGTCAGCATGCTGTCACGGTATCCCGCCGCGATATAATAAAACGGGTTCAGTTTCAGGATCATCGGAGCCATCGTCAAGCCCTTATCTAAGAATAACTGTTCACTGTACATGATCGGGGTCAGCCACATGCCGAACTGCAGGCAGATGCTGACGATCTGTGCCATATCCTTAAAGAATACCTGGATCGCACTCGTAAGGTACGTGAGCGCCAGAGCGTACATGGATGTGGCAAAGGAGTAATAAATGATCTGGATCCAGGAAAGTTCCGGTTTTTTGCCGCTGATCAGGAACACGAAGAACATGATCAGGACGAAAAATACATGCACAAACAGACAGGAGATCAGCTTGATCACCGGCAGGATCTCCACTTTGAATACTACTTTTTTTACCAGATAATTGTACTCCTGAAGGCATCCCGTTCCGCAGTTCAAGGCTTCAGAGAAGAAGAACCACGGGGCGATGCCCGGAATCAGCCACTGGACGTATGAGGCGTTCGGCACCGGCGGCGCACTCTTGAATCCGATCGGACCGAAGATGAGCCAGTAGATCAGGACGGTGACGATCGGCTGGATGAACATCCAGACAACGCCAAAATAGGAGCCGACAAAACGTTTTCTGAAATCTGCCTTGGAAAGCTCCCAGATCAGTTTTCTTTTTGCCACCAGCTCCTTCAGTAATGAAGTCAAATAATTCACGCTTTTACAACCTTTCTATTGATGCAGTTCCTGGCAGCGCCCTATGTCGCTAAATGCGGAAAGATGCCTACGCAAACAAGTTTGCGACACATCTTGCCGCATTTGGCGCCGCACTGCTAATTACTAACGATCAAACTTGAAGATCTCTTTGAATCCCGGCCATTTCTGGTCTTTCTCAGAGATGATGAGCTGCATATCCGGCGTGATCGGCCACTTTACGCCGATGGTCTCATCGTTCCATGCAAGTCCGCCCTCGTCACCCGGATGATAGAAATCGGTACACTTGTAAGCAAACTCTGCTTCATCGGAAAGAACGACAAAGCCGTGGGCAAAGCCTTCCGGAATATAGAACTGTTTCTTATTCTCCGCAGAAAGCTCAACGCCGAACCACTTGCCGTATGTCTTGGAGTGTGTTCTTAAGTCAACCGCTACATCGAACACGGTTCCGCGTACCGCACGGACAAGCTTGCCCTGCGGGAACTGTTTCTGGAAGTGAAGGCCGCGGAGTACACCCTTTACGGACATCGACTGGTTATCCTGTACAAAAACCATATTGAGTCCTGCCTCTTTAAAATCATTCTGGTTGTATGTCTCCATAAAGTATCCGCGCTCGTCGTTGAATACGGTCGGCTCGATTACATGAAGGCCTTCGATTACCATTCCATCTGTTTCACAGGAAGAAACTTTGATCTTTCCCATAGTCTTTTACCTCACCTTTTTATAAATTTACGGCTGTGCTTGTTTTCTCTTTCGGTTCAGCCGCTGTATTTCCGCCATTTTTCGGCATTTCCGCACTACATCATACCACCCGGAGTGCAGAATGACAATATTTTTCTGCTCTGACCTGCCACACAGCCATTGATATAGAGGAATGTGCGGCAAATCGGTTTACATAATTGTAACTATTCAGTACCTTCATAGTTACACGCAAAAATCCATTCCAGATCAGCTTCGCTGATGGGATTTTTGCCTCCTATCCTATGTTTTCTTACGGTCAGCGCAGCAAGTGCGCAGACCTACTGAACAGTTTTACATAATTTTCAACTCTATTTCCAGTAATTCCGGTTCATAGATAACTTAACTACCAATGCCTTCGGCAGCTTTTTATACCGCTTTCCTGCAAGATATCCCATATACTTAAACCCGCTGTCCACCACCAGCTTCGGTACGAGGTATGCATGCCCCGTTTTTACCAGCCAGCGCGCGGTGTCCTTTACCATGCGGATCCCCTCGCCCTCAGACCGTATCCCGGAGAATACATCGGGATGATCCGCCTGAGAGACCGCAAGATCGAAATTTCTGTGGAACTGTTCCACCGCCGTGTAGTTGTGGGAGTGGATCACTCTCGCGTCTGCCGCATAGCAGACCGCATATCCGTTCTTCATGGCCTTCGCCGCGAAGATCATGTCCTCATTGAAGATCGTCTTCCGGATAAATCCCCCCAGCTCCATATAGATCTCCCGCTTATATGCCGCACAGACATTGGAACAAAAGTACGTCTTGATTCCAAGCGTGTCGAGATCCGAGAGCCTCTTTATCCGGCTTTTGTCCGGATAGTTGAACTCTCTCGTGTGGCGCTCGATGATATTGCAGTCCTTTGCGGGAAGCTGTCTCGCATATGCCACGGCGATATCCTTCTCTGAAAAAAGCGCGTCCGTCAGGGCTTTTAAGAGCCCCGTGTCCGCCGGAAGCGCGTCGTGAGTCATGCAGACACAGACATCCGCGTCGGAATGTTCGATCCCTGCATTTCTCGTGGCACCGTGGTCAAATTCTTCCTTCGTCACATGGTACACGGAGAGATTTTCCGGGAGTCTTCCCGGTTCCAGAGTCTCCGTCCACTTATCCCACAGGGACTTTTCTGTATTCATGACGATCAGCCGATCCACCGGTACGGTCTGGTGTCCCAACTGGTCAAATAATTCCAACAATCTGTTTCCCGGACCGTAGACCGGGATGATCACATCAACCTTCATTATGTTTTTGTGCTCTCTCTTTCTGTTTCATAAAGCCTGCCGAAAAGATTCCGAAAAATACCATCAGTGCGGCCATCAAAAGCATGTATACAAAGGAACCGCCCTGAATCCCGCCCATCCGGACAAACCAGCCGGAGGAAAGGACCGCCAGCACACTGACGAAAGCATATCCAAGAATGATGAATTTCTGTTTCTGCATAATTATGAGCGAATAATAAAACAGGTTCATGAACGCATTCAGTGCTCCTCCGAGGATGATGAGTACCAGTGCCGCACGGCAGGTGGAAAGCCCCTCCCGCAGGTTCGGGTACAGCAGGCTAATCACCGGAATGCCGAGCAGCCATGCGCCGCCCACTGCGAGGACTGTCAGCGCCGCAATGATCAGGGCAAGATTCCTGATGATCTTCCGGAATGCTTTTAAGTGTCCGGTCTCCCAGTCCACCGCAAGCTTTGTAAGGTACGGGCGGATCACGAAACCGGCAACCAGGTTGATCACGCTGGTCGGCATAAAGATCGCGCCGTAGACTGCGAGATCACGGTCTGCCATATGGGCCTCGATGGCGTATTTTGATGCGGAAAAGATATAGAAGTCCAGAACCACCGAGAAAAATAACAGAATATTATCCCGGAAGAGCTGGAATTTCTTTCCGCGCCCCGACTTCCATGTCACATTCGGGAGTTCCCGGATCACAAGGACATCGAACAGGAGAAAGCCTGCGATCTGTGCGCCCACCGCCCAGATACTGGCCGTCAGAAGTTCTCCCGTCAGTGCGAGGCTTCCGAGGAAACATGCCACGGAGAGGATCGTCCGGAATGCATTGGATTTTCCTGTCAGATACAGTCTTCCGCCGCGCTGGAATTCCGCCTCGTATGTATCCGCCAGAGCATCGATGACCTTGTAGACCACCATCAGGAAGACGATGGCCGCTTTCTCAAAGGTATAGCCGCTGACCATCACATAGCTAAAGCCCACAAGGATCGCGAGGCCGCAGGTGATGAGACGCAGCCCGAGATAGTCACCGAAGGTGTACTTCTCCCCGGTATCCGTGATCTGGAACGGACGGATACCGAAGTACGCCGCCATGAACATGTGCTGTCCGAAGGTGGTAAAGGCGAAGGTGAACACTCCGCCCGCGTCCTCGCCCGCAAGCTGGACCACCGCGATAGAGAGCACCATGGACGCAAAGGCGTAGAGGAAGCTTCCGATCATATTCCAGATAATGTTCTTCTGCTCCGACACCGCGGATCCGTCGCCGATGATGAGTCTGGCGAACCCGTGAGGCGTTTTCGGCCGGTTATTCATTTCCAAATTCCTTCTTCACGCAGGACAGGGCGGACTCGATAACCTTATCCATATCGTAATAGCGGTATTCCGCAAGTCTTCCGCCGAAGATCACATTCTTCTCTTTTCCAGCGAGTTCCGCGTATTTCTTATATAATTCCTGGTTTCTCTCATCGTTTACCGGATAGTATGGCTCCATGCCCTCGGTCCACTCCGCCGGATACTCTCTCGTGATGACCGTCTTCTCCTGTGTTCCGAACTCAAAATGCTTGTGTTCAATGATCCTCGTGTAGGGAGTTTCGCGGTCCGTGTAGTTGATGACCGCATTGCCCTGGTAGTTGTCGCAGTCTAAGACTTCCGTTTCAAACCGCAGGCTGCGGTACTGGAGTTTTCCGAAGCAGTAGTCAAAATAGCTGTCAATGGTTCCTGTATACACGACCTTGTCCGCAAGCGCATCATATTTCGCTTTATCCGCCAGATAGTCGGTTCCAAGGCGGATCTCACAGCCCTCAAAGAGCTTTTCTGTGATCTTATTGTAGCCGCCGATCGGGATCCCCTGATAGAGATCGTTAAAGTAGTTGTTGTCATAGGTGTAGCGCACCGGAAGACGTTTGATGATGAAAGCCGGGAGCTCCCTGCAGTCTCTGCCCCACTGTTTCTCCGTGTAACCCTTTACAAGCTTCTGGTAGATGTGGGTTCCCACAAGGCTGATGGCCTGCTCTTCCAGGTTCTTCGGCTCGCCCTTGATGACCTTTCTCTGCTCATTGATGATCTTTTTTGCCTCCTCCGGAGTGGAGATTCCCCACATGCGGCTGAAGGTGTTCATATTGAACGGCATGTTGTACATCTCGCCCTTGTAGTTCGCAACCGGGCTGTTTGTGTAGCGGTTGAATTCCACGAGGCTGTTCACAAAGTTCCAGACTTCCTTGTTACTGGTATGGAAGATATGGGCGCCGTAGCGGTGTACGTTGATGCCCTCGATATTTTCGCAGTAGATGTTTCCGCCTGCATGTCCTCTCTTCTCAAGAACGAGGCAGGTCTTTCCGGCTTTTTTTGCGTAGTACGCGAAAACTCCGGCGAAAAGTCCGCTGCCCACTAACAGGTAATCATATTGTTTCTTCATATAGACTGTTCTCCTCATTGTCCCGGCTTTTCTGCGCCGATGTATTTTGCAGCATGGGTGAGCTGGATTTTGTGTCCTGCTGCCTGAATTACTCTTCTTCCTTAACAAAGATTTTTTCTTTCGGAAGAATTTCGCGGACCTCCTCCACGAGCTGGACTGCCGCAAACAGGGCAGATCCGGCAAAAATAAAGATATCACCCAGGTTGAAGACCACTTTTTTCAGTTTCTTCCACTGGATGCTGAAATAGTCCACCACATATCCGCGTTTGAGCCGGTCATAAAGGTTGCTCGCTCCGCCGGCCAGCACCAGGGTCAGCGCCGTCTTCTCCAGCACGCGTCCCTTCTTTCCGATCACATACGCCCATGCACCGGCTACCGCCGACAGCATGCAGACCGGGACCATCTCCACAAGTTTCGGGTATTCCTTCATGAATCCGAAGGAAAAGCCCGGATTGTGGTTTTTGTAGAGGCGGATCAGGCCGCCTGATTCTTTCACGGTTTTCGGGAATTCTTCATCGGGTCTGGCTTCGATCTCTTTTTTCACAGCCAGATCTGTAAGCGCAAGCGTCGTTCCGAATGTCAAAAATCCAAACATTGCGATTCCCCTTTCTTTTCTATCTTACATGATTGCATACTTTCACAGATATCCTTATATTACAACATTTTAAAGGGTCCGTCCATATATTTCTTATTTCACGGTCAGACCGCGGCGCCATTTTCACACGTTTTCTTACCCATTTCATTTACGCCTCTCGTTCCTCTTCCCGTTTTCTGATCCTGTAATTTTTTTTGGGAACATGTGCCCTTGTCCCTCATATACATATATAGTATGAACCATTTTCTGCGGAGTATCAGCCATGTCATGTACAAATTCTGTCGCGTCGGAAGATTTTGCGGATTTTATCGCGCCTTATTTTACTACACCTGAAGAGTTTATTCGTTCACAGGGGACAGACTGCATTGATTTTGTGAATTCTACACTGGCGGTCGTCTATGTTCCGCTCTCCACGGTGACACCTTCTACTTATACTTCCTATACATATTCGGCAGTTCCGAAGCTATATAGTCTTCTGGATGTCACAAGTATGGATGCTGCCGGGATCACGCCAGCGGGGGAGCTTCCGGTGCTGAACAATCAGGGCGCGGGAGTTATTGTGGGATTTGTGGATACGGGGATCAATTATACAGATTCGCTGTTTCGGAATGTAGATGGAAGTACAAGAATTATTGGGATATGGGACCAGACAAATAATTCAGATAATTCTAACAATATAGAGAATGAAACTGTAAAACCATTTTCTGCCTTCTCAGCTCTCTACGGCACGCAATACACTGCCGATGAGATCAACCTGGCCCTGAACTCCGACAATCCCGCCTCCATCGTCCCCACCCGGGACGAAAACGGACATGGAACATTTCTCGCTTCCATTGCCGCCGGGAACCGGGATGAACGGGCGGGATTTTCCGGGGCGGCACCGCAGGCATCCATCGCCATGGTGAAATTAAAACCCGCCAAGCAGTATCTCCGTGACTTCTACCTGATCCAGGACGGGGCAGAGGCCTACCAGGAAAACGATATCATGATGGGCGTCTCCTATCTCTATTTTCTCGCCAGAAAATACTCCATGCCCCTCGTCGTCTGCATTCCTCTCGGCACCAATATAGGAAGCCACATGGGAATGAGCCGCCTCGGGCAGTATTTAAACCAGGTCAGCCTTTCTAACGGTTCCGCCGTCATCACCGCTGCCGGGAACGAGACCGGGGCAAGACATCACTTCCGGGCTGTCATGGACGCAAGCACGGATGAAGTCACCGCGGAGCTGCGGGTGGGGGAACGGGAAGCCGGTTTTTCCATGGAACTTTGGGCAGAGAACATGGGTGTCTACACGGTAGGCTTTATCTCACCGACCGGCGAAGTTGCGCGGGAGATTTCCGTTCCGCTCCGGGGCGAGAACACGGTGTCCTTTCTCCTGGAACAGACCCAGATCACAGTCTACACCCAGATCGCCGATGTGAGCGCCGGAAGCCAGTTTATCTTTATGCGCTTCGAAAACCCCATGTCCGGGATCTGGCGGATCCTGATACGGAACTCTCTGGACATCCGTGAGACCTTTCATCTCTGGCTGCCGGTCCGGGGCTTTATCACCGATGAGACCTATTTTCTCCGCCCGGATCCCGATACGATCATCACAGATCCCGGAAATGCCCGGTATCCCATCACTGTCACCGCCTACGACCACACCAAAAACAGCATCTACATCCACGCCAGCCGCGGCTACAGCCTGTCCGGCCGGATAAAGCCGGACCTCGCTGCCCCGGGTGTCAACATCTTAGGCGCGTCCGTCTCAGGAAGACGTCTCACAAGAATGTCCGGCACCTCCGTCTCCGCCGCCCACCTCGCCGGTGCCGCGGCGATCCTGTTGAACTGGGGCGTCCTCAATGCAAATTATCCGTATCTCAACACGCCGGTGCTAAAGTCCATCTTCGTCCGTGGGGCACAAAGAAATCCAGCGCTCACATACCCGAACCGTGAGTTCGGATATGGAACGCTGGATCTGTATGAAGCTTTTTTACATCTCAGAAACCTTTAATTTATAACATCCGATGCCGTGCAGACACTATCAGCAGGATTCATATTTATTCAGCTTTGTAACAGGCTTCCGTCGGCCCCGGCAGAGCAACCGCCTTCTTGTCCGCCGTAGAATACTCCCGCATCTCGATCCGTGGGCCGCCATGTTTTTCCAGATACGCGCGGGTGATCGTCACAGAACCGATCTCCGGGTCCTTCGGGATCTCGAACATGATATCGAGCATGAACTCCTCGATGATCGCCCGGAGCGCTCTCGCACCGGTGTCTTTCTTTAAAGCCTGTTCCGCGATCCATTCCAATGCGTCATCATCAAAGTTTAAGTTGACTTCATCCATCGCGAGAAGCTTCCGGTACTGCTTTAAGATCGCATTCTTCGGCTCCTTTAAGATCCGCACCAGGAAGTCCTTCGTGAGTCCCTGGAGTGTCACTGTCACCGGAAGTCTTCCGAGGAACTCCGGGATCATTCCGAACTCCCTGAGATCCTGGTTTGTGACCTTTGAGAGAATGTCCGGATCCTTATCGTACTTGTCTTTCGGGTCGGAGCCGAATCCGATGGACGTTGTGTTCGTCAGGCGCTCCTTGATGATCGTTTCAAGATCCGGGAACGCACCTCCGCAGATAAAGAGGATATTGTCCGTGTTGACCATTTCCATCGGAGTCATGGCATTCTTCTGCCCTGTTCCGACCGGGACTTCCACATCCGCTCCCTCAAGAAGCTTTAAGAGCTCCTGCTGAACAGACTCACCGCTGACATCGCGGGTATTCGTGGACTTCTTCTTCGCGATCTTATCGATCTCATCGATGAATACGATCCCCATCTCCGCCTTCTGGATATCGCCGCCCGCCGCCGCGAGAAGCTTTGTGAGAACGCTCTCGATATCGTCACCGATATAACCGGCCTCTGTTAAGGATGTGGCATCCGCGATGGCAAGCGGCACATCGAGAAGCTTTGCGAGAGTCTTTACAAGATAGGTCTTACCGCTTCCGGTGGGTCCGATCATCAGAATGTTGGACTTTTCGATCTCAACATCTGTTCCGTATTTCTCAGCATCCGGGGATGTCCTTGAGAATACACGCTTATAGTGGTTGTAGACCGCGACGGAGATCGCCTTTTTCGCCTGCTCCTGACCGATCACATACTCGTCGAGCTGCGCCTTGATCGCATGGGGTGCCGGGATCTCACTGAGCTTAAACAGTTCTTTTTTTACTTTTTTCTTCTTTTTCTTTCGCTTATGGCTCTGTCCCATGAGGGCGCCGAGGTCGATCTGACCTACCGGAATTCCGAAGATATTCCCAAGTGGAATTCCTTCTGCCTCTTCACCGTCTTCCTCGAAATCATCGCCATCCCCGGTCTCGTCAGCATCCACGACGGTCTGCTCATTGTCTTCATCAGATTCTGTATTTACACCGTCTGCTTCATCCAGATCATCCTCAGAATCCTGTTTTTCCGCCTTTCTGATCACACCAGTATCTCCCAGAACCGTTCCGTTCCCGCTTTCTGTGCTCATTTCAGCGGCTTCAGAAACCCCAACCGTTTTTTCCGCTCCGCTCACAGCGTCTTTCTTGCCCGAAGCAGCTCCGGCGTTCTCGGGCTTCTGCGCTCCATTTCCGCTTCCCATCGGATTCAGATACATATTTTTCAACATTTCCGGCGTGATCCCGGACATCTTTGTCCAGTCCATACCGCTTCCCATCATCATGTCAAACGATCTCTGCATGCAGTCCCTGCACACGTTCAGTCCGCCCGGCAGTGTGATCATCTTTCCCGCCTGGTTCTCCGTCCGTCTGCACATGCAGCAGACTTTTTCATATCCGTTATTTCTGTTGTCTTCCAATGTATTTCTCCTGATCTTTCTATCGTTGCAAATATCCCGTATTTTCGCAGCCACCACATACGCTCTTTTTTCTGCAAAATGCGCTCAAAATCCACGGAATCTTTTTTCTTTCTGAATTTTTCAGAATTACCGTAACTGTTCAGTGCCCTCACACCTACAGGAACCTCCCCCGGAGCTTCCTTTCGGATGCATGGCAAGTTACGAGCAAAAATCCATTTTAAATCGGCTTCGCCGATGGGATTTTTGCCTTCAAGCCTGTGTTTTATTACGGTCAGCGCAGCAAGTGCGCAGACCTACTGAATGATTACGAATTATCCACTATTATAATGCAAATCCGCAGGACTCGCAACAAAAAGCCTGCCGCAAAGTTCCAGACAGATGTGCTTTTTTGCTTAGCGCTATCTGAATCTTCCTCCCTGTATTTTTTTGAATTTTTTTGTAGTGAGGTTTTATGATGAAATTGTAGCAAAAAATTGGTGATAAGTTCAGGTTTTTGTGCAGCTTGTACACAGAGATGTTTATGGATGCAAATTTTCCGTTCGTCTCCCTGCACAGATTTTTGCATAATTGAACAATTACCAAAAAATAAGAGGGGGTATCTTATGATTACTTTACAGCTCGACATGTATCAGGCCTGCGCTCTCGGCGCACTCGTCTATTGTCTCGGACGACTCATGGTCAACAAACTTTCATTCTTAAGCAAGTACTGCATCCCGGCACCGGTTGCCGGCGGTATCGTATTTGCGCTGGCTCACCTGGCATTATATGCAGCCGGGATCCTGGAACTTTCCTTTGACACGACATTACAGAGTGTCTTCATGACGATCTTCTTCTGCAGCGTCGGATTCACAGCCTGCTTCCGTCTCTTAAAGAAAGGCGGCATCCAGGTATTCATGTTCCTCGGTCTCGCGGTCGCGATCTGTGTCATCCAGGACGCAGTCGGCAGCGGACTCGCAGCAGCCTTTGGTTTAAACCCGCTGCTCGGTTTATGTATGGGTTCCATGCCGTTAGTAGGAGGACACGGAACATCCGGTTCCTTCGGACCGCTTCTTGAGACGGATTATGCCGTTGTCGGCGCTACCACTGTTGCTCTCGCGGCAGCTACATACGGACTTGTATCCGGAAGCATGATGGGCGGCCCGATCGCCCGCGCCCGTGTTGAAAAACTCCACTTGAAATCCACAGCAGCTGAGGAAGGCAACGAGACAGCTGAGGTTATGCCGGCCGTTGATGGTCAGAAATTCACAACATCCGCAATGTTTTTAGCGGTTGCCATCGGTCTCGGTACTCTTATTTTCACCTTCTTCAAAGATGTATGCCACCTGACATTCCCGACTTACATCGGCGCTATGCTCGCAGCAGCAGCGATCCGCAATATCTGGGATGTCCAGAACAAAGAACTTCCGATGGTTGAGATCGATGCCCTCGGCGGACTCTCCTTAAATCTGTTCCTTTCCATGGCAATGATGAGCTTAAAGCTCTGGCAGTTAGCAGCGCTCGCTCTTCCGATGATCGTCATTCTTCTTGTCCAGACCGTTGTCATGTTCCTGTACGCAAACTTCGTTGTATTCAACGTGATGGGACGTGACTACGAGGCAGCTGCTATGACCACCGCTTTCTGCGGCTTCGGCATGGGCGCTACCCCGAACGCTATGGCAAACATGAGAGCACTCGTTGAGCGCTACGGTGCAGCTCCGAGAGCATTCTTCATCGTACCGCTTGTCGGAAGTCTGTTTGTAGACTTCTTCAACTCCATGGTACTGACGACATTCATGAATTTCCTGTAAATTCCATCTTCAGGAATTTCTGATAGATTCCTGCCGCGGCTCCTGTGTTTTCACCGCGCAGGGAAAAACCTCTATACCAAACCTTCCCCGCTGCCGGTTCCCAGACCGGATAGCAAAAAGCAGGAGCGCCTGTTCGGATGGATCCGGATGGCGCTCCTGCTTTTTATCTTTTCTTTCTGCCTCCCGCCTTAATCTGCGGGCTGCAGATCCTGTTCTGTTTCTGTTTTATTTGCCGATCTTTGACTGGCTCTGTGCCGGTTTCTGATCCTGGCTCTGGCTCTGATCCTGGCTCTGGCTCTGATCCTGGCTGTTTCCATTGTCAGCTTCTGCCGGACGGTTCTTTAAGGTTACCTGGACTTCTCTCTCCTGGTAGCTGCCGTTGACAAGAGACTGTACGGTAAGAGTTACAGTATCACCGGATTTATAGTAAGTTAAAAGCTTTGCAAGGTCTGCATAGTTGGAGATCTTCTCACCGTCTAACTTTGTGATGATGTCTTTCTCATGAAGGTCAGATCCTGCTGCTACGGAGTCTTCCATGATCTTGTAAACATAGACGCCCTGCGGCATTCCGTACATCTTTGCCATGGACTCGTCGATGTTCCGTAACTGGATCCCGAGATAGCCCTGTTCTGATTCGGAAACGGCGATCTTTGTGGTTCTTGTCATCAGATCATCGATGATCGCTTTTGCTTTGGAGATCGGGATCGCATAGCCGACGCCCTCAACACTTGTATCTGCATACTTTGCTTCATTGATACCGATGACCTCACCTTTGGAGTTTAAAAGAGCTCCGCCGCTGTTGCCCGGGTTGATGGCTGCATCTGTCTGAATCACGGTCTTTGTGGTATCGTCAACGTTGATCTCTCTGTTTAATGCACTGACATGTCCGACTGTGACGCTCTGGCCAAGTCCAAGTGCATTGCCGATCGCGATCACGCCCTGGCCCATCTTTAAGGAGTCGGAATCACCGAGTGTTGCCGCTTTGATCTTGCTCTTTGTGTCAGCGGAGATGCTGTCGAGCGGAACAGCGATCACTGCGAGGTCTGCCTCAGAATCGGTTCCCTTGATCGCTGCATCTGCGGTACTCTCATCTGCGAATGTGACCGTAAGACCTTCGGTGTCGCTGACAACGTGGTTGTTTGTGACGATCAGAAGCTCTGAGTCATTCTGTCCGACGATGATGCCGGAACCGCTGCTCGGAACTTCGTAAGTCTGGGACGGTCCGAACCAGCTGTTGCTCTGGTAGAGCTGGGTATTCGTGATCGATACAACGGACGGAAGTGTCGCATCCACGATCGCGGATACATCCTCAATAACAACACCGTTGCTGGATGATGTGGAGGTGTTCGCCGCCGGGACCTGGGAAGTCTGACCGATCGTCTCGCTGGAAGCGCTCGCCTGGGAACTCTGGTACGGGAACAGGGTGTTCGCCGCACGGTTGACTCCGTACATCGTACCTCCGGAGACAACACCGAAGAGAAGTGCCGCCGCTGTGACGAGAGCCGCTGTCTTCATATGCTGGTTCTTCTTCGGAGCATGGTGGCTGTTTCCGTTCTGATTCGGATTCTGTCCATGTCCCTGGTAGTAATCATACTGCTGATACGGGTTTGTGTACTGGTTCTGGTTTCCGTAATACTGCTGATGCTGCTGTCCGCCGTAGTAGGAACCGTTCTGGTTCTGATTCTGGGCATTTCCGTTATATGGCTGACCGCTCTGAGCACCGCCGAGTCTTCCGTAGATCTGTCTTCCGGTGTGTTCGCTCTGTCCCTGGGACTGCTGTGCATCCTGCGGGCGGTTCTGCGGCTGCTGTGCGTTCTGAGCGTTCTGCGCATTTACCGGCTCCCCGCCGTCCTTCTTTTCATTTTCATTGTTCATTTCGTTCCATTTATTTTCATCATACATAACAGGTATCTCCTTTCTGTAACGAGTGATATTTCTGATCATTTCTTCTGCATCCGGATCAGCCTTTCTTCGGAAAACCTGTCTGCCAGATGCTTTCAGATCTTGTCTTTCGTATTTAAGGGATCTCTTTTTTCCTTCCCCTCAACTACATGACATAGTGTACCAGTGAATTGTGATGAAAGTGTGATGAATCATGGATAGTTCTGTGAAATGGAATCACATTTCTGTACACAGTGTCTTTTCGTTTAACCGGACGTTCTATAGGAATTTCCTATGAAACAGGAAATCCCGGGCTATATAAGGAGATCAGCCATTCCTCATACAGCCCGGGATTTCATATGAATGTTTTTTTTAACAATACAGGATCTATTTTGCAAGGATCGCAGTCAGTCCGAAGTAGATCAGGACGATCACGCCAAGGACGATACGGTAATATCCGAAGAACTTGAAGTCATGTTTCTTGACATATCCAAGTAAAAACTGGATCGAATACATGGAAACGATGAACGCGATCACCATCGCTGCCACCATGAATAAGAGTTCCATCGCGGAGAATGCGAGTCCGTAGTGAACGATCTTTAAGAGGCTGGCGCCGAACATGACCGGAATTCCAAGGAAGAAGGTGAACTCGGATGCTACTGTTCTGGAGCAGCCGAGCATCATCGCGCCGAGGATCGTCGCGCCGGATCTCGATGTACCCGGGACCAGGGCGAGAAGCTGGAATAAACCGATATAGAAGGCGGTCTGGTAGCTGATCTGGGAGACCTTCTTTACCCGCGCCTCCGCATACTGATTGTGGTTCTCAAATGCGATGAAGATCACACCGTAGATGATCAGCATTGCCGCTACAACATACGGATTGTAGAGGTACTTATCCAGAACATCATCAAACAGGATTCCGATGACAGCCGCCGGGAGACACGCGATCACGATCTTGAACCATAAGTGCCAGGTTGCACGTTTCTGTGCCGGTTTCTTTCCCGGATCAAACGGGTTCAGCCGTCTGAAATACAGGACCAGGACGGCCAGGATCGCACCTAACTGGATCACAACGCGGAACACGTTCATAAAGTCCTCAGAGACGTTGAGGTGGACGATATTTTCCACCAGGATCAGGTGTCCGGTACTGCTGATCGGAAGCCATTCGGTGAAACCTTCTACGACACCGAATACGATGATCTTCAGAAATTCAATAAAATTACTCATATTCACTCCTATGCTTTATATTTTGAATATAGCGTGTGGTCTTCTTGTTTTCATTGTCATGAAAACAAGAAGCTTCGGGCATCCGCCCTATGTCAACAGGTTCAAAAAAATGCTTCTGCAAGCAAGCTTGCGGCGCATTTTTCCGAACCCGCTGACGCACGCCAGATTGCTAGTTGGCGTTTTCGATCTGCCAGTCGATCGGCTCCAGGCCGTGTTCTTTTAAGAACTTATTTGTCTTGCTGAACGGACGGCTGCCGAAAAATCCGCGGTAGGCGGACAGCGGGCTCGGGTGCGGTGACTCGAGGATCAGGTGCTTCGGGTTCGTCAGCATCGGTTTTTTCATCTGCGCCGGGCGTCCCCAGAGGATGAACACCATCGGGCGGTCCTGTTCATTTAAGATGCGAATCGCGGCGTCCGTGAATTCCTCCCAGCCGATATTCTTGTGGGAGTTTGCCGCATGGGCGCGGACTGTGAGGACCGTGTTCAGGAGCATGACGCCCTGGTCGGCCCACTTCTTTAAATACCCGTTATTCGGGATATAACAGCCGCAGTCCTCATGAAGCTCTTTATAAATGTTTACGAGAGACGGCGGGATCTCCACCGACGGCTTCACGGAGAAGCTCAGCCCGTGGGCCTGCCCCGGCTCATGGTACGGGTCCTGTCCCAGGATCACGACTTTTACTTTGGCGAGAGGCGTGAACGCGAACGCGTTGAAGATGTCATCCGGCGCCGGGTAGACCTCCTTTGTCTCGTACTCGTTCTTTACGGTCTCATACAATTTTCTGTAATACGGCTTTTTGAATTCCCCGCTCATCGGGGCTAACCAGTCATTTGCGATCGCAGCCATATTTCCTCCTTGTAGTATTGATACATCAGTCGAAAAACTCTTCCGCAAATTTCACGGATGATTCCGCCACCGGACATGATTTTCCGGCCAGTTCTTCCGGAATCTGCGAAAAGATCTTATGGACACGGAACAGATACGCCTTATTGTTTAACATCGCCGTCTTCTCAAACGGCCAGCGGATCAGGGACGGATCTTTATAATTCTCCCCGAGCTCCAGAAGCACCGTATTCCTGTTTAAGGTGCAGGAAAGCCACAGCGTGTACGATTTCCAGATTTCTTCCGTAAAGGATACGCTGTGCGGGACCGCGATATGTCCGGCATCAAACGGGAGTCTTTTTGCGTCCTCGTCTGCCAGGGACGTGATCATATAGTAGTCTTTTCCATCCAGAAACTTCTTTAATTGTTCAGCCGCATGGAGGATTTCCTCTTCCTCCGCGCCTTCTTTCTTCTTCCATTCAGAGCCGATCCCGACAAGGATCTTCTCCGCGGATCCCAGTTTTTCCCTCAGGATCTTCTCTGCTTCTGTCTTTTCCAAATGTTTCCTCCAATATCTGGCAGAAACTGCGCTCCGCCGGACCGGCACTTCTTTTTCGCGCTGTATTTCTATTTTCTGCCATTTTTTGTCGACCGTTACCATCATAACATAAATAGGTTCTTGATTCAACTGATCCATTTTTCTCTTTATTTTTAATTTTCTTAAATTTTTCTGTCCATACCGGAGCCCGATCCGTAAATTTCTCCGCACAAAGCCGCATGTCCGAAATTCCGTCTGCATTTTTCAAAGAGATTCCCGATCCGCTTTCACTTCCTGCCCATAACAAAATGTATATTTTTCTTCTGTCTTTCCCATACTTTTCATATATACGGATCAGCCTGATCCATGACGGATTTTTTATCATCCGTCACACGGAAGCTGACCTGTAAAACCTTCTTAATAGAAAGGATGATCACAATGGAAGAACACACAGTCGATCTGCTCCGGGAATGCGATTCCGGATGCGCGATGGCGGCGGAGAGTCTGGAACAGATCCGGGATTTTGTTTCCGATCAGGGATTATGGAATGAGATCACTGCGAGCTATGAAAAGCACCAGGATCTCGATCTGAGGATCAAAAAGACATTGCGTGCCATGGAAGAACAGGGAAAAGAGCCGGGCAAAATGGCATCCGCCTGGTCCTGGATGTCCACAGAAATGAGGATGATGGCAAAAGGCGGAGACAAAGAAGCCGCCAGTATTGTCACTGACGGTTGTAATATGGGGATCAAGACCATATGCGGTTATAAAAATCAGTATTCCGGTGCCTCAAAGGCCGCCATGGAACTCGCGGACGAGCTCACCGGGATGGAAGAAAATCTCAGAAATCATATGAAGAAATTTCTTTGACTCACTTAACCTGTGACATAAGGCCGCCGCAATCATGATAAGGCCGGTTCCTACCAAAAATTTGCTTTTCATGATAGCCTTTTTTTATGTTTTCTTTTCTGTAAAAAGGGAGATCGCATAGTATCTCAAATATGCGATCTCCCTCTCTGCATTTTATTTATTTCTCGCGTTTCTTCAATGACCGACCCGCAAAAATCAGTGCGCCGCCAGCCATCATCAACAACCATACCGGCCACCAGGTTTGTCCTGTCTGCGGAAGCTTTGTTTCATCTGTTTCTACCGTCTCAGAGGTAGACTCGTTATTTTCCCCCGTAGTACCCGGAAGATTGGTCTCATCCGTGCCTCCTGCTGTCTGATCTGTCTCCGTTGTATTCGTCGATGTAGTGGTATTTGTAGTTACCGTCTGATTCTTTCTCGTTGTTGTTGAAGAACCAGAGTCATCAGAATCATCGGAGGAATCCGATCGGTTCGCGTTGCTCGGTGACTGTTTGTCCGCGTTGCTCGGTGATTTAACCGGAGTTGTCGGATTCGATGGATCCGGTTTCGGATCAACCGGCTGATCTGTGGATCCAGAGCCGCCTTTTTCATACAGCAGCGCGAACGGCGAAAATGATTCCGTGGAGAATTTCACGAAATCCACTCCATCAATCGTGACCTTTTCACAGTCCAGTTCTTCCGGGATATCGGTTGTCAACAAATCGTTGATATCCTCATTGCTCTCACGTTCAAGTCCTTTAAAATGAATGATATGGAACTCTGAGTCTGCTTTTGCGTCACTCGGAACCGGCCAGTACAGATTCATTTTCTGACCACTTCCCATCGTGACATAGGCATTCCCATTATGTGTATCCACCAGATCCAGATACCGGAACTGATACGTATACTTACCGTTCGCTTTTTCATTCTGATTGATATAGGCTGCCAGCAGGGAATCATCCAGAGTATGATCTACCAGCAAACATACACCCGTTGAATCCGCGCTGACACCAGAATCGTTGATGAAATACTGCGTGTCGTCCTGAGCTGTACCAGCAAGAAGATAACCTTTGTTCTGCGGATCGACGGAAGGCTCCGTATTTGAAATTTCGCGATAACTTTCATCGGTATTTCCGCGTACTTTCAAGGTTCCTGTTCCGAGCTTAAGCGGACGTGTCAGTGTTCTTCCATCTGTAGTTGTAATTGTCACCTGGTATATCTGTTCATCAAGCTGACCTGGGTAAAAGCTGATCTTATAGTTCCGAAACTGATCTTTTAACAGTGCTTTAAATTTTGAATCCACCATGACGGAACCATCCGCGCCTGTAAACTGTACACGGGCAGGCACTATCTCATCTGTACCGTTAATTTTACTGGGAAGTAGTTTGTAGATATAAACTCTACGGCCATTCTCCATAACATGGCTCATCGTTTCATCTCCATACAGTTTAAGTTCCCAGCTCCTGGTAGTTCCTTTTTTATCATCGTATGTCAGACTTAACTTACTGCTCAAATCTACTGGATTATCAACGGTGCCTCCTAGCATCGCGTTTACATCATCCGGCAGAGTCAGATAAAATCCAATCTCCGGCAGATCATTTTCAGCAAATTTGCCATCCTCACCGATTACTCCATAATAGCCATTACCGCCAACATAGCTCGTGATATCCATCGGAGAGATTGTGACTGAATATACTCCATCCGATTTCCACTGAGCATATACGGTCATGCTCTTTGTGACATCCGTTGCTGCTGTAAATGGATCGCCTGTGCCATCGGCTTTCGTGTTCCATCCCTCAAATGTATAGCCCTCACGAGTCGGCTCAGTTGTTGGCAGATCGAAATGATTGACAATTCCAGCCTGCTTTTCCTGCGCTGCAATGCGCGGATTAGCGTCAGTGTCACCACCATTCTTATCAAAGACTACGGAGATGCCTGTTGCTACCTGCCACATATAATAAGCATCGGTTCCATCAGCGTCAGCTACACGTTTTAAGAACAAGTTTTTTTGCAGCGCATCTTCGTTTCCGAGCAGAAATGTTCCCTGCGTCGGTGCATCACCATTTTTCTTGGAAAGAATATAATTATCACCTAATGTTGGTGCATACAGTGTCTGCCAGTCATCTGATTTTACGGTATAAACAGTGGTAACTCCAGAGGAATTTCCAACAATTTGCAGCGGGATAGTTCCTCCGTTTTCCGTGCCATCATAATTAGTGATAACAGCAGGGCAGCGGATTTCTGCGTTATTCGCGGTATAGTCACTCTGAAAATAGGCAGGAGCCATCAACGCTATCATACCATTGTTAGTAACATCACCTTTCAAGTTGCTGGTGCCGTGATCGATCAGACATCCTTTTTCACCAACACAAGTTGTTCCTTTGACAAAAATATCATTATAATTACTGGCATTATCGTATTTCTGTTCCCAGGTACCATCGATAATGGTATCGCCCCAGACCCAAACCTGATTCTCATCCGTGGTCAAAGAACTGCCATCTTCCACTTTCAAACCAGCGTTATAAGAGAAATTGTGGACAGTCACGTTGGTTCTCTCCGTCAAATTGACCTCTGACATTTTCTTGATAAATGGGATTGTTGCCTCGCAGGCGTACACATTCGCAACAGGAAATTCTTTTGAATAAGAAGAACCTTGCGTTCCGCGCAGACCAGTTCGGATTTTGGGATTGCCTGTAACATTGATTGCCGATCCAGTCGGTGCCTGATCCTGATCTGTATTCATGACAAGACCAACATCACCACCGTCTATATTAATAATTACAGGACCTTGCGCAGTACTTGCGGCTCCAGTTTCCCATAAGCCGATAATATAGCCCTCGTCATATTTTGTACCATAATAGCTGTTTTTTAGTTCGACATTATTTGCGTTGATTACAACAGAACCCTGGATTGCTGAATCACTCGCACCGAAAATATTTTGCACATGAGAACCATGAGCATTAATAGTAATACTTCCACCGACGTTTCCGCGAATCGCTCCATAGATTTCAGGGACATCATACGATGTTGGATCAGTACCTCTATCCCATCCCCATACATTCTCGTAAGTATCAATCGTGATATTTCCGTCAACCTCATAATTACCGACCGCTCCCGGCTCAGTCGCAAATCGGTTTCCAGCTCCCACGATTGGCCAGTTATAATTCAGTCTCAGAGTGTGGTCCGTATTTTCATATTTCTCTGCGCCAGCAATAATATGCAGATTGCCACGGATGATGGACTTATCAACATATTCCTGTGTACCACAGATTTCGCTCGCTCTGCCAGAACGAATATCCAGTAAAACATCGCCTTTCATCTCGCACCCATAAGTACCTTCGATTGTTGGAGATGTTGTTCCATTCGGATTGTCATAAATTAAGGTGGCGTTTCCTCCTACGTACACATCTGGACTATCTTGACCATCACCGCTGGTGCCATCGCCTGTTACACAACCTGGATTAAGATGATTGCCACTATACATTTGGATATTACCAGTAATCTCCAGATATGTATCGCCTTCAACGGACCCCTTATAAGAACCACCAATGGCATTATGAAGTCCACTCGATGTACTTGGATTGATATCTCCACTTGCTGCAACAACAACATGGGTGCTGGATACCGTGGCCATATAACCGCCGCCATACAGTGTTCCTGATAAATGGATCTCACCATCTTCAGTGAAAATTGTATTGTAACCGTTACAGTACAATTTATACCCTGTTACGTCTACATTATCAAATGTACAATCTCCCTTCAGGATACCTCTGCTCAAAAAATTGAGCTTATATTTCGTCTCTCCTTCACTGCACACTGTGACTTGCTTTCCATCCACGCCGAACTCTGTAACGTTTGAACTTTCTTCCGTTTGAGGCACTGTGACATTCTTTATCAGCTCAATTGTCGCTTCTGCATCACTGTTACTGGCAATTTTAAGTAATGCCTGCGTTAGTTCCTCCGTTGTAGCAACCTGATAAACATTTTCACTGCTCTCTGCATTATACACTGCCCGTTGTGTTTTTGCCGCCTGTGTTTCGGTCGGTTTTACATTACTGCCGGTATCCACAATCTGGTCAGCGTTGCTCGAAGTTGATATTTCCTGGGTTTCCTGGTTTTCCTGGCTTTCCTTGTTTTTCTGCTGTCCACCACTCTCCGCGGCAGCAGCGTTCCCATACATTAAAGTTAATACCATGCTGACAGACATCAAACATGCCAACAATCTCTTTCTCATAATTCACACTCTTCTTTCTTCTGTCTGTGTAAGGATGCAGACCTGTATCCTTACTTTCCTCCATGCTGCTTATTTTTAACGTCTTCTGGCTCTTTTTCCTTCTTTCGCGTTTCCGTTCTCTGTTTAACTGTGTTTAATGGTATCACCTCTTTTCTTTCCCTTACTTTTCCCGTTTTTTATCAGCCGACCCGCAAAAATCAGCGCGCCGCCAGCCATCATCAACAACCATACCGGCCACCAGGTTTGTCCTGTCTGCGGAAGCTTTGTTTCATCTGTTTCTACCGTCTCAGAGGTAGACTCGTTATTTTCCCCCGTAGTACCCGGAAGATTGGTCTCATCCGTGCCTCCTGCTGTCTGATCTGTCTCCGTTGTATTCGTCGATGTAGTGGTATTTGTAGTTACCGTCTGATTCTTTCTCGTTGTTGTTGAAGAACCAGAGTCATCAGAATCATCGGAGGAATCCGATCGGTTCGCGTTGCTCGGTGATTTAACCGGAGTTCCCGGATTCGATGGATCCGGTTTCGGATCAACCGGCTGATCTGTGGATCCAGAGCCGCCTTTTTCATACAGCAGCGCGAACGGCGAAAATGAATGTGTCGTAAAAGTGATAAACTCCTTTCCAGCAATCACAATTTTTTCACATGAAATCTCGGTTGGTGGATTCTGTCTCAACTGCTCACCTGTATCCACGTTGCTTTCACGATGAAGCGTCTCAAAATGGATGATCCGAAATTCCGAATCTCTGGACGCGTCTTTCGGTACTGGCCAGTAGACATTCATTTTCTGTCCCTCTGCCATTGTCACATACGCGTCTCCATTATGGGTGTCCACTAGATCAAGGTATTTGAAAATATACGAAAATCTTCCATCTGTATTGACGTTCTTATCAAGATACTCTGCCAGGGAACCATCGCCCAGACTCTGATCCACCAGTAGGCGAACGCCGGACGGATCTGTCACTTTGACATTTCCCTTATTAATAAAGTACATCGTATCTGGCTGTGCGGCACTTGCGAGAATCCGCTCAGGAGCATCGAGCTCGAGCTTCGGTCCTCCATATGTCACGTCAGAAAACTTTTCTTCCACATTCCCTCGAACTTTTAAATTTCCAGTTCCCGCACGTACCGTCCGAGTGAGTGTCTTATTTCCCACTTTGATCTTTGCGCGGATAAGAGACGCATTCAGGTTAACGGAATAAATATCTACCTTGTAGTCGCGGAATGTATCATTTTCCTTGACCGGGAAATCAGAGCTGACAATGACAGATCCATCCGGTGCCATAAATTTCAGACCGACCGGAATGGTCTCATCCGTGCCGTTTACCTTACCTGGAAGGATCCGATAAATCCGGTGCTCTGTTCCATTCAGCGTTGAGGAGCTGTGTTCCTCATCTCCATAAAGCTTCAGATTCCATACTATTGTCGTTCCATTTCCATCATCGTAGGTCAGTTCGATATGATCGCTCACATCACTGCCCGCTCCCTCATCCTGAAGAGCCTGACTGATGTTTGCCGGAAGAGTCAGGTAATATCCCATCTCAGGCAGATCATTGGAAGCAAATTGGTTATCCGATCCGATTACGCCTTTGTATCCATTGCCGCCAACATAGACCGTAATATCCATCGGTGTGATCGTGATCGCGTATGCGGAATCCGGATCTTCTTTCCACTCTCCATAAAGAACCGTATCTGTGCTCAATGTCGTTCCATCCACATATTTCTGAGTGAGTTCCTGATCCAGATACCAGCCATCAAATTTATATCCCTCTTCTGATTCCTCCTGCGATTTTGCCGTATATGCGCTGTTAACGCGAACCGCATCATCCACTGGAGGCTTTGCGTCAGACGGCGTGCATGTTCCTACCCACTCATAATGGATTCTTATCCCTGGAATATATGTCATCCAGTCCGTTTCATGCTGGCTTTCTCCTATCGCCAGCCCTGAATGCATTTTTTTACTTGGAACAAAGATTCTGTCGAGATCAGCCGTTTTCGCTGCCTCCGCTCCACCGGCTTCATTTGTATATAATACTAATTTTGTACCAATTGCGCTGAGGTTCTCGACATGATCTTCCTCACTCGTAATCATGATTGGTGCTTCACTGGTTGTTCCTGTATATTCCGATATCATCTTTATATAATGATCCGTCGGAAGATACACATCATTGTCGGAAGCGACCTGTGCGGAATCTCCCATTTCAAAAAAGCCGTTTACATATATTCCATCACCCGTAGTATTTTTCTGATCGCCCGGATTATTGCCAGATACATCGCCGCCTGTCATGGTAAATGTACAATTTGGGGAGATATATGCGCCCCCGGCATTTTCTGCTTTATTTTTCTGACAGGAACCGCCTGTCTGACGTAGCTGTGACCCACGCCAGATATAATAGCCTCCACCTGTACCGCTCGCCTGGTTTTGGGAAATTGTACCGCCTTTTATGAAAAGTTCGGTATTATCTTGTACCATGATTCCACCACCAAAGGCTGCCTCATTTTCTGAAAGCAGACCATCTGAGATCTCGCCGGTTCCCTTCATACTGTACATAAAAATCCCACCGCCAAAGTCTGATACTTTATTTCCTATCAGCTTTCCACCATTCATACGGAATTTTGTACTATTGAAAAACATCGCAAGCGCTCCACCGCTTCCGTCTGTCACCTCATTATCCGCAATTATGCCGTTATTGATTTCAACCGAAACCTCCGGACTATTGTTTCCTGACTGGGGGAACGTTACAAGACCGCCGCCATAGGTTTGAGCCACATTTTCTGAAATCTCGCCACCATTCATAACAAACGAAGCCGGTAATGAAGTAAGCAGCTGATTGTGATTTTCACCTACTCCTGACATATCCTGCCAGTCCGCAAGATAAATTCCTCCGCCATAGCCGAACTGGCTGCCTATCGTGTAGGTTTTGTTTTTCTCAATGGAACCCCCATTCATGACCATTGAGGATCCAATAACCGCTACACCACCACCGCGGTTCGCCGTGTTTCCAGTGATCAGACCACCGTTCATCGTGAATGTACTATTATTTGCGATTGTCACTGCTCCACCATAATGCACGTTATGGTTGGTATTGTTTTGAATAACCGCACCATCATTCATCGTCATATTGAATCCATTGATTCCGAATACAGCTGTTCCCATCATCTGGGCATTATTGTTTTCCAGGATCGCGCCATCATTCAGTGTCAGGCTTCCTCCATGAAATGCCTGAATGATCGAATCTCCTGTTTCGCTCTCGTCCGGATTCTTAATGGTGTTCTCCGCATCGATCACGATATTGCTGAGCGTAAGATTTGAGTTCTCACCCTTCAGGTCGATCATATAGCTTATAAATCCGTAACGGTTCAATGTTTTTCCGTCCAGATCCCATTCTTCTGTTCCGTCTATCACATAATTTCCACAGAGATATACATGTTCAAATGAGTTTTCTTCCATCAAGCTCTTAGCCTGCTCAAACGTTTTGACTGCGTTTTCCCTGTCTAGTCCCGTGTTTCCATCATCGCCATCTGACTGGGATAAATAAATACCATCGGGCAAATCAGCCTTCTGTTTGGTCTTTTTTGTGGCAAAAAGAGCTGGGTTAGAAGCGCTTGCTATGTGTTCTTTGTCATCCAACGGGTATTTCTGTATATCAGATGCCTCTGAATCTGTTGCCTTTATCGGCAGTATCTCTTCTGTTTCATCTGTAGTAGTCGTTCTAGTATTTTGCAATACCCCACCAGGGTATCTTTTGCGTATGAAAATGGACTTGCCGAGGCCATGATCATACTAATTGCCAATACCAACGATAAGCATCGTTGTTTCATGTGCAGTCTCTCCTTCTTTTTATTTGCAAATCAGTATTATATTCTCTTATCTTGTGTGGTCATGCCAAAGTAAGTCCTTATAACTTCCGCTTGATTTAAGAATTTTTACAATTTACATACGGGGTATATTATAGCACTAATTTTTACCAAAACAAGTTATTTGAATATTTTCTAAAATTTATAAACTAAATATACCACCTTTATTACATCCAAAATCGGCCCCGGTATTTTTTCTGAAAAGCGCAAAAAAGAGCACACTTTTACATGTACTCTTTTTGCTACGTTTTTCTATCTTCCGGCCGGTGCCCCGCCACCGCCGGAAGCTCCGGCGGATGCGCCGGTCTCAACACCGGCCACCTGCCATACATAGGACTCGTAGGCGGAGACGAGATTCAGTTTTGCCGTATTCATCGCTGCCTCGCCGGAGAGCCATGCGGATTCACCGGAAAGATAGGCGTTCTTTGAGAGCATGCCTGCTGCCTGCTTCTTCTGCACCGTATCCCATGCCTGTTTTGCGGCGGAATAGGCGCTCTCCGCTGCCTCATACTGGGATACGGCATTCTGGAGATTCTCGTATGTGGATCTCAGGCTGATCTCCGCGTTCTGGGATGCCTCGCTGATCCGCTGCTTTCTGAGCTCCCGGTTATCCGTTCCGGTGACCTTTGATTTCATCTCGCTGACCCAGGTGGGATCGTTGCTGATGGCTGTCTGAAGGTCATTCTCCACAGAAACTGCACGGATCGCCGCCATATCCGGATCCGGGACTGTGCCGATCTCCACATCGGTGCGCCCGGAAAGTCCGAGCAGCGTCAGAAGACTTTCCTTCAATTCACTCTGCTGCTCTTTCAGGGATGCCAGGGAGTTCTGCTGCCGTTCCAGGCTGCTCTTCTCCGACTCCAGCTCCGTATCCTTGATGAGACCAGCCGACCGTTTCTTCACCGCCGCGTCGTAGGAACTCTGCGCCGCCTCCACATTTTTTTCCATCGCCGCCACATTGGCTGCCATCTGGTTGTAGGAGTTCATCAGGTTCTGTGCCGATGCCGCCAGGGTATCCGCCAGATCCTCCATGGTCTTCTCCTGACTTGCGGAATTCATTCGGTTGATCGTAGACTGCACCTGCGCCATGGAAGTGCGGATATTCTTCGCGTTATTCTCGTAGAGTGCCTGCATTTCTGTATCGCCGTCATCCTTATAGGAGTCCGCCATCTTTTTCAGGTAGTTGTACTCTTCCTTTAACGTCTCGTGCATCTTTTCATAGGGCGCACTCTGGCGGTTCTGGCTGTCCTGACTCTGCAGATAGGAAAAGTTTCCCGCTTTGATCAGTTCCCGCAGATCGCTGTACTCGATCTTCGTGATCTGGCTTGAATCTACGGAATCGGATTCCGCTGCGTAAGATATGATTTTGCAGGATGAGAACGCTCCGGCAATCAATCCATGCATATTTCCGAGGATACTGTCCGCGTTGTTCCCACCTCCGGCTGCCGCGAAAATTGCCGCGCCGAATAGCAGACCGCCCATCCATTTTTTATATGTTTTCATTCTTTCACCTCACATCAACTCATTCCCAAACTACATTCCATGCCATTTTGCGTTTTTCTGCTGTGACAGGAATCATTCCCGGCAAAAAGGAACTTATGACGCCGACGCCAGTCCTGCCACAGCCCAGTCATATGTGACCTTCGCGGTGAGAAAGCTTAACCTTGCAGATTCCATGGAAGTTTTCGCAGAAAGGCAGGCAGATTCCTGCTTTGCGTATGTCTTCTTTGTGATGGTTCCGGCGGAGAGTCTTAGCTCTGCTGCTGCCCGTTCCTTCTCCGCAAGCTCATAGTTCGTCTTCGCCTGTTCGTAACTGTCCTTTGCGAGTACCAGGCTGTTGTAGGCGTTCTTCACGTTTGTGGAAACCGTGTCTTTCTGATTCGACAGTGTGCTTGTATAAGTCGCTCTGTTGTTCTCCGACTGGGAGTTCGCAAGTCTGCGCTCCGTAATTTTAATGCTGTAGTTGTTCGCAATAGCTGTCTGGATATCTGAATCCACATTAATGGAGGAAACTGCGGAGGTGTCCACATCCGGCAGACTTCCGATCTCCACGGAATCATTGTAGTTCCAGCCTGACATGATAATGAGCTGCTGTCTCGTCTGCTCTAAACTGCTCTTCGCGGCTTGCAGGGACGCCTTCGCATTTGTAACCGCCTCCGCCGCGTTGTCGACCTCCGACTGCAGGGTCATTCCCGCGGATTTTCTCGTCTGCGCCTGGGTGTATGTGGTCTCCGCCTGGGTCACTGCATCCTCTAAGGTATCCAGGGATGCCTTCCCACTATAATAGGAGATCATCAGCTTCTGTGCCTGCTGCACGATGCTTTTCTCCGCCTGTTCATATCCAAGGCGCTTTATCTCACCGTCATCCACGTTGTTATCTCCCTGCTCCGTCAGGTTATCCACGGAGATCTCGCTGTTTAACGCCTGGGAGATCTGTCCCGCGTAGTTTGCGCTGTCATCGTCCGGGTAGCTGATCCGCTCGGATACCTCGCTTGCGGAATCATAATACTCCTTTGCGATATCCGTGCTGGTCTTTCCCTTATATTTCTGGTAGTCCAGCTCATTCTGGCGGACTGTCGTGTTGTACTCGTGGATCAAGTCCGCAATCTCCCCGTATTCCAGCTTGTTATCCTGGAGAGACGCCCATTTTTCCGCTGTATATGCAAATTCCGGGCTGGTCGCGAACGCCTGGAGCGGCGTCACACTCATCATAAGTGCCATAGCGAACAAGCCTGCAATCTTCCATTTCTTCATGCTGATATCCATTCCTTTCTGCGGCAGATACAGGTCCGCCCTGGGGATAAATTCCCCCAGGGTGTTCCCAAAACCTTTTTATCCTTTTAAACCTTTTTTAATGAAACCTTTAAATTTAATCCTTAATTTAATCCTTTTTTATGACCTTTTATTTTAAACCCCAATTTAAATATCCAGTACCTTTCTCTCCTTCTTACCGTTCATGATCGCGTAGTAAACAGGAAGAATGAATAATGCAACCAGAATACCAGCCGTCAGACCACCGATATTTACGATCGCCAGACCTTTCGTCGTGGACGCGCTGCTTCCTGTGGAGAGCACCATCGGGATCATGGAGAGGATCGTGGTGGAGCTTGTCATTAAGATCGGGCGGAGACGTGTCGCTCCGGCCTCAACAAGGGCAGTCTTAAGCTCCATCGTCATCCGGTACTGATTGACTGTATCCACATAAAGGATACCGTTGTTTACGACCGTACCAATTAAGATCAGGAATCCCAAAATAGATGTCATACTGATGGTCGTGCCGGTCAGCTTCAGAAGTCCGAAGGAACCGACAAGGCTGAAGGGGATCGTTGTCATGACCATGAAGGAGAACTTTGGGGATTCGAACTGGGCTGCCATGACTACGAATACCAGGAATACCGCAACCGCGATGGCCTGATACAGGGATGAGAATTCCTCCGCCATCATACGGTTTCTGGAGTTTGTACCGATGGTCACACCGGACGGAAGATTCGGCCGAACCACCTCGCTGTCGATGAGATTCTTCACATTTCCGTTTACATAATCCGCCGTGATCGTAACCTCGTACGCTTTATCGGTCTTGGAGATGGAGGATGGGTTATCCTTAAAGACAACATCCGCCACATCGGAAACCGCTACGGTTCCGCCGCTTCCTGTCGTGATCAGCATATTCTTTACCTGCTCAACCGTGCGGTACATACCTTCCGGATACTCTGCCTTGACGCTGACCTCATTTCCGTCGATGGTTAGGGTCGCGATCTCGGTTCCGTCAAGCATCTGCTTTACTTGCTGTCCGATGGATGCCGCCGTGAGACCTTCCGCGGAAGCTGCCACCTGATCTACATTGATGGATACAACCGGAGCCGTGTTCTCCACATCGGAGTGGACATTCTTTACATCATCTCTGGCAACCATCTCGCTTACGATCTTGTCCGCGGCTTCCTTCACCGTGTCGTAATCAGAACCGTCAAGGATCACCTCATAATCATTCTGTCTTCCCATGAAGCTCATAGAAGCAGACGCCTCTACCTCAATGGTACAGTTCTCAAGACCTGACATCTCGTCTTCCCACTCAGATACGATCTCATCCGTGCTCATCTTTCTGTCATCCTTTAAATAGGCACTGACGGTTCCGCTGCTGCCGTTGTAACGGAGCATGTAGGAATCCACATCCTCGTGGCTGCTGACGATAGATTCCACCTGAGTCAGGATATCATCTGCCTTCTCATCGAGAAGACCTGGTCTTGTGGTGATCGTCACGGAGATCGTACCGTTATCATCGGATGTCATGAGCTCACTCTGCATGCCGCTCGCGAGGAAGAGCGTAGCTGCGACAAGTCCGATAGAGCCCAGCATGACGATGGCTTTATGTTTCAGTACCATCGGAAGTAGCTTCCGGTATCCGAACTGAAGCAGCTTCATAAGACCGGATAACGGTGCTTTTTCCCGTTCCTTCGGCTTATACAGCATATATGTCAGCGGAACGACCGTGATCGCGGAAAGCAGGGACGCACTCATACAGAATACGATGGTCCAGCCGAGCGGTGTGAACATCTGGCCGCTCATTCCGTTTAAGGTTGTAAGAGGGATAAATACAACACAGGTCGTCAGGGTGGAACCGAGGACGGACATGGCAACCAGACCAGTGCCTTCCAGAGATGCCTTCGCGTACTCCACGAACCCGCGCCCATCCATCTTATCCATGGCCCGGAAACAGCTCTCTAAAACAACGATGGAGTTGTCGACCATCATGCCGACGCCGAGAACCAGAGCACTCATAGTAATGACATTTAAGGTAAAACCGACTCTCGTCATCAGGATCAGGGATACCAGAATGGAGGTCGGGATCGAGCTTCCGACGATCAGGGATGCCTTGATATCACCGAAGAAAAGCCAGATGATGATCATGGAAATAATAACTGCCAGAACCATCGTCTGAGCCACATCCAGAAGGGAGGATTTGATGCTGTCTGCACTGTCACGGGCAATCTCGATGTGAAGTCCGGAATCTGCTGCCTCCAGAGATTCAACCGTTTCTTTTACATCTGAGGAAAGCTTCATGGCGGAGATGTCCTGCTTCTTCGATACGGAGATGGAGATGGTTTCCTGTCCGTTATAGCGGGACACACCGCCCATTTGTTCTTCCGTGGTGTACACATCTGCAATGTCTTCCAGATACACAGTCTTACCGCTCTGGGTCGTGATCGGAACCTTTTTCAGATCCTCCAGCGTGCCGGCCTTCGCGGATGTTGTGACGGAGAGGGAGAGATCGCCGTATTCCGCGGATCCGGACGGATAGGAGAGATCTGACGCCGCCATGGCACTAGTGATCTGATTCACCGTCACTTTATACTGTTTCATCTTTACCGGATCGAGTTCCACCTTCACATACTCGGAGGAACCACCCATGGATTCCACCTGGGCAACTGTAGAAAGCTGCTCAAATACCGGTGTGATGTTCTGGTCTACATAGTCGTAGAGGTCTTCCTGCGTGTCGTGGGAGATGGAGAGCATGATGTCGTTTCCGCCGTTCATGTTCATCTCCATGACGCTCGTATTACAGTCCTCCGGGAGTCCGCGGATGCTGTTTAAGGAACGTGTCAGTTCATTGTAGGCATCATCCATATCCTGATCATAATCATACTCCAGCATGATCATGGCATTTCCCTCGTTGGAGGTGGATGACATGCTCTTTACGCCCTCCAGCGTACTGACCTGATCCTCTATGGGCTTTGTCACCAGTTCATCCATGTCTTCCGGTGTTGCACCGGAATATGACGCGCGAACGATCAGCATCGGCTGGTCTGTATCCGGCATCTGCTCCAGTGTCGCGTTAAATACGGAGGAGATACCGAAAACAAGGATACAGAGCAGGGCTAAGATCGTCGTGACCGGACGTTTTAATACATATCTCGTAAGTCCCATGATCAGCCCTCCTGTGCTGCACTGCTGCCGGCAGCGCTGTTATCTGCGGCTGGTGTCTCGCCGACTGCTCCGTCTGCCGGGGCATTCTCACCTGCCGGGGCTGCTCCGCCGTTATGGCCTGCTGCGTCCGAAGCTGCCTGACCATCCGGTGCGCCAGCTTCTCCGTTCTGGGCTGCCTGGCTGTTCTGATCACCTGCTCCTTCCGGGGCTGCCTGGCTGTCGTCGCTTCCGGAAAGCTGGATATCCGCGCCCTCATACAGGTTGTTGCTCCAGGTGCTCACGACAAGGTCATCTGCGGAAAGTCCGTCTGTGACCTCCACATAATCATCATCGTTGATTCCGACCTCGATGGACGCTTTTTTCGCCTTTCCATCTTCATACAGGTAGACGTAAGCGTTTCCGCCACTGTAATACACGGCATCCACCGGGATCGTCATGACGTTTTCGGCTTTTCCCGTCGTAACGGTGAGCTTCACGGTACTTCCCGTCGCCGCGTTATTGTCTGTATCGGTAAGCTGCGCCTCCACCTTAAACATTCCTGTGGAATCGTCCACCATGGTGTTGATCTCATCGATCATTGCATTGTATGTATTTCCGCTCTTTTCTACTGTCAGCGAATCGCCAACCGCAAGGTTCTCCAGCATTCTCTGGGTGACATAGAATGTCACCTTCTTCTCGCCCTCGCCGGAGATCACGCAGAGCTCTCCGTTCATATTCGCCCGGTCGTAAACTTCCGCGCTGCAGCTCTCCACCTTTCCGGAGATCGGAGCCGTCACACTGCTGTAGCTGACCTGCTGATCATAGGAGGTCTTCGCGGAATTGTACTGGAGCTGTGCCGTCTTCACCGCGTTTGTATACTGTTCATATTCCTGTTCGGAGAGGTCGCCGCCATCGTAGAGGATCTGCATTCTTGCGAGATCACTCTGAGCCTTCTGAAGATTTACCTGCGCGGAATCCACAGAATTTTTCGCATTTGCAACCTGCTCCGTATCGATCGTAAAAAGGACCTGGCCCTTCGTGACCGTATCGCCCGCCTTCACATAAACCGCCGTGATATCTCCGGATGCCTTTGCGTATACATGGACCACATCATCCGGTTCCACCGTCCCAGTCAGCTCCGTTGTCAGATAGATACTTCCTGTCTCCGGCTCCTCCGCACGGACCACGGTACTCTGGCTTTCCTGCTGCATACCGCCCATTCCTCCCGGACCGCCGCCGGGGCCGCCCATACCCCCCTGCATTCCGCCGCCCGACGAGTTTCCTTTCATCACGATTACACCTGCTGCCGCTGCAACTACAACGACTCCTGCTGCCGTACACAGGATGATGTTCCTTTTTTTCATGATCCTATATGCTCCCTTCCTGATGATCCTTGTTGTTTTCTGCCTTTTTGAATGTTATAGCCAATAATATAAAAGTCATTTGTGAACACTTTGTGAGGAAATTTTCAGGAAATTGTGAGGACTCTTTCACAGATGGGATTTTTATGATATATCTTTAGATAGAAATGCCAGCCGGCTATGACACAAATGTTGGAAAAACTTTTATGTCCAAACCGATTATCTGCAAATGAAAATGTATAATTTTATCAAATATACGTGTAATTCATGAAATTATAGAATAGAGGTACAATATTAATGTCAAAACTATTGATCGTTGACGACGATATCCGTCTCAGGAAACTGGTTCGAACATATGGAGAAGTGGAGCATTATGAATGTGATGAGGCCGCAGATGGACTTGCGGCACTGGAAAAATTACAGAATGATCATTTCGATCTCGTGATCCTGGACGTTATGATGCCGGGACTCGACGGTTTCGAAACGTTAGAGCGGATCCGCAAGACCAGCGAGATCCCGGTGATCATGTTGACCGCCAGAAACGAAGAATACGATAAGCTCACAGGCTTTGGTCTCGGAGTGGATGACTACGTCTCAAAACCCTTCAGCCCGAAAGAGCTCATGGCGCGGGTGGGCGCGGTCTTAAAACGCAACGGAAAGAAAAGTGCTGTTCTCTCCTATCAATATAAAGAGCTTGAGATCCGCCCGGATTCCCGCACCGCCTCCATCTCCGGGAGGGAGCTGGTTCTTGCCCCGAAGGAATTTGATCTCCTCCTGGAGCTTGTGAAAAATCCCGGAACTGTCATGAGGCGGGACAAGCTCCTTCAGGATGTCTGGGGATACAGCTACTGCGGCGACGGACGCACCGTGGACACCCACGTTAAATCTGTCCGTGACCGTCTCGGCCCGTACCGCTCCATGATCCAGACCGTATGGGGCGTCGGATATAAATTCGATCCTGATGCCGCGATCCGGTAATTCGGCCTGACAGCTCCCGCCGGGCACACCTCAGATACTGACTGGAATTGAAAAACATTACCGATAAAGGAAAATTATGGAAAATATCAATGAAACCAAAAAATCCGAGCTGAAAGCTCTTCACAGAAAAAAACGCCCCGGGCTGATGTTTCAGCTCTGGGGCATGATGATGGGGCTTGTTGTCCTGACCGCAGCCTGTATGTGGTTCGTACAGGTCTTTTTCTTCGAACACACCTATGCGGAGACAGCCCTGTCCAACTCCTTAAAACAGCTGCAGCCGGTTATGAGCGACCTGACAAACCGGGACCTGACGGAAGACGATCGTCTTCTGCCTTTTTTGAGCCGGATGATCGACGGAACGATCTTTCTCGTAGACGATGCAGGAGATCTGACCGATATTTACAGCTATGGCCATCTCCTTGCCGGTGTTCAGAATGAGCCTGAATACGGAATCTGGAAATTTATCAGAAATTCCGATGAGTTTTCCAATGTTAAGGCACGCCAGATCTATCAGAACGTATTAAAAAGCGATCACCATATAATCAATATCCATATTGGGATCCCTGTCACCTACGCCGGTGAGAACGCCTATCTTCTGATTGAAAATATGATCCGTACCGATACAGCCTTTACATTCAACCGGATGCAGCTGATCATTCTCACCGTGGTCCTGACCATCGCCGCGTCCATCCTCGCCGCCGTGGGCTCCGGATATTTCACAAAGCCGATCTTTGCAATCAAACACACGGTGAACCGGCTCGCAGAAAATGATTTTTCCGCCCGCGCCGATGTAAACCGCCAGGATGAGCTCGGCGAACTGGCGGAATCTGTCGGACTTCTCGGCCAGGCTCTGGCCCGCGTCGATGTTCTTCGAAAGGAAGTCATCGCTAATGTTTCCCATGAGCTCCGCTCTCCACTTTCCGTGATCTCCGGCTATGCAGAACTTGTCCGGGACATTCACTGGAAAGATGAGGCGGCCAGAAACGAAGATCTGGACCTTATTATTGAGGAATCCAACCGAATGAGTGAGATGGTAAATGATATTTTAGATTATTCCCAGCTTCAGTCCGGCTATATCAGGCTCCGTCCGGAATTCTTTGATTTCACAGGGTTGGCGGAATCCGAGACCTCCCACTGCGCGGCAGCCGCCGCGACTTACGGGATCCGGGTTCGCTTTGACGCTCCCAAAGAGTCTGTTTTTATATATGCCGACCCGTTAAAGCTCAGTCAGGTACTCCGGAATCTTCTCTACAACGCCATCAATCATACTCCGGAAGGCGATACCATTACCGTCTCTCTGGAAACCAAAGCTAATCACACTGTCCGACTTTCCGTAACGAATCCCGGCACCCCGATCTCAGAGGAGGACAAAAAGATCATCTGGGAGCGCTACCAGCGAAGCCAGCACCAGAGCGGCCGCCGCATGGGTACCGGGATCGGACTCTCCATCGTCAGTACGATCTTAAATGCCCACGGAATGAAATATGGGGTGGATTCCGACGAAAAAGAAACCGTGTTCTGGTTTGAAGTGACAAAAGCCGATGTTCCGCAGGAATCTTAGTTTTATCCCCGCCGTCTGCAGACTTCATAATGTAAACGCCTGCACTGCCCAACCATTAAAATATTCTGTCTTTTTGCGGTATATTCGTGACAAAATAAAGCACTGAGGCAAAAAGGACTGGCAAAACACCGTAATGCTTTTTGCCAGTCCTTTTTTTTAAATTCCTAATCTTTCAAAAAAATTCTTATAAAATTCTGTTTTCAACAATTCTTTAGCACCATAACGGTCATACTTATTCCACAGTGGATCATCATCCATATTTACATATAATGGAAAATGTTTATCTGCAAATTCTCTGCTAAGCTTTTGATGCATTTCCGTTGACTCCTGTATTAAATGTTCTGCAGCATCCTCCGCCCATACATGAAGTGCCTTTGTCATTACTTTTACCGCCTGATCTGGACATTCCTCATATAAAACTTCCAGCATATAATAGTAAACTCTTACACATAATGAAGAGAATCCCGATTTACCTGCTGCAGCTGAACCGTCAATCTGAGGGACCTTATAACCTGGATCATATTCCGCAAAACACTTCGCTTTCTTGTCGGACGGAACATTTGCCTTTCTCAAAACAACGTGGAAATCGCAATAGCCATCCCCATCTTGTGTCAGGGTCTGTGCCAGATTAACCTGAGTCAGACCAAATGCATATTCCTGATAGCATGCGCGATGAAATTCTTCACAATAAATTCTTCCTATTCTTCTTGCATCATATTGATCCCAAACTTCTGCCATCGGGCAAACAAGTGTATGTGAATTTCGTTCTTCATCTGTCAATTTCAAGCGATCCCTGCGAAATCTCGGATCTGACGGCAGATCACTGCATACGGCAAACAGACTATGCATATTAATTTTTACACCCAGTGCCTCGTGCTTTTCTCTTCGAGTTCGACCACGGTCTTTGCCATATCGCCTCGTTGCTTCGCGGACGATTCGTTCCCCCTTTTCTCCAAGAGCGTTCATAATCTCTCTTGCGAGCAATGCATACATAATTGTATAACTATCCTGAAGATGAATCACTTCCAATTGATTATTTGTATACATGGTTACTCCTCCCCTTTTAATTTCAACAAACATTCCAGTTTTTTTCGGAAATATACAAACTCATCTATTGAAAGCGCACAGTTCCGCTTTACAAAACTATAATCTAATGTCTGCTCCATACTTTTGGATCTTGACTCTAGAAACTCTGCAATTTTATATGCTGTCAGTTCTGTTGCTTTCTGTTCTGAATTCTCTTTGCAAAATGCCTGTACCATAAATCTCGCACATATATTCCATTTTTTCACAGCTTCCTTCATCGTCTGGTTCACACACGATACATCTGTTTTAGGCTCTTCAAATGAATTAAAATGCATTTTATAATCGTCATTAGAATTGGCAGGTCTAAAGTAAGAAGCTATTCTGCAACGATTATTTTCATCTTCTGTGAGTACTTCTGAAATATTGACCTGTGCAATATTTTCTGTATATGCTCCGATGCAAGCCGCTGTAAATTCTTCACAAAACAATTTTGCCACTTTTTCTGTTCCATACCTTCTTGCACTAGATGCAAATGGACATCTGATCACATCTGTTAATGCTACCTGCTCATTTAACCTCTGCTGCTTTTCTAATAATCTTGGATCTTCAAAACGTACCTGTGGCCATATATAAAAATTTTGCAGATTTGTTTTTATTCCTTTCTTTCTCTGCTGTTCGCGCTCTCTATTTCCTACTAGTTCCCCATATGTACGGACAGCACTTCTCACCAGCTCCTCACCTTGTTCTGACTGATTTAGAAGATATTCTGCCAGTCCAAAATATAGGATACTCCAGGAATCCTGGAGATTCTGCGCCTCTAATTCCTGTATACAATTCATAGATTATTCTTCCTTTCTACCCTTTTTCCTTGAATAATTAGGCCATTCCTTCATGAATTGGAAAATCATCCAGATCACAAATCCTGCCATGATAACAATACTTCCATATACTAAAATATCCATTTACATCCTCCTTCAACTTACTTGCGGATATCTACAATTTTGGCATCTTTTGCAAATGGTGTAATTCCAAAAAACAAAACTGCGCTCACAATAATACCATAGACAATTGCCGGTAATCCAAATATAACGATTTTATTTAAATCACAGATCAAGGCCACTGCCCCGCCGCCAATCATAGAAATTAAAGCACCTGTATAAGATTTTTTCCCGCTTCCAAAAATTCCATATAACATTGGAACAAGACATCCGCCTACATATGCTGTTGAACTTAAAGTCCAGACCGACATTACATCCGGAAGAAGTAACGCAAAACCCAATCCGAGAAGACCGACTGCTAAAATACCCACTTTGGTAACGATCACCATTTGTTTATCCGTTGCTTTTGGATTAATATAAGTTTTATAAATATCCACAGAAATATTAGTTGCTCCTGATAACATATACGAATCTGCAGTAGACATAATCGCCGCCATCAGTGCTGCAATGCAAAGTCCTTTAATTCCTGTTGGAAGATACTGCATCAATAATGTTGCAAATACCATATCCTTTGGAAGATCTGCTGGCAGTAAAACGACCGCAGCCAATCCCATTACTAAAGACATAACTAACAGAAGACATTGTGGAACTGCAGCAATAAGTGTACTGATCTGAGCTGTTTTGGCATCTTTCGCAGAAAAGAATCTTGAATATCTGTTTCCATCAATGAGAACGGGAAGTGATGTGGCACAAATCAATTTAATGGCTCCAGATGTATCTAACTGTAAATGTTCTGCGGGAACTGATGATGTAATTCCTGACCAACCACCTGCTCCGCTATATACCATAGCTGTAGCAAGTAAAACACCTCCTGCAAGGAAAATAAACTGAACATAATCAGTCATTGCAACTCCCCACATTCCACTTGAAAGCGTATATGCCAAAATAATTGCCATACCAATAATCATTCCAACTTTCATATTTACACCGAGCAGCAGGTGAATACATGTACCAAGCGCAATCGACTGCATAGCTGGTCCTGTTCCCATCATATATATTGCGCAAAACAGACCGCCCAGTGTCTGACACTTTTTTCCATATACTCTTCCCAACATTTCCGGTGCTGTAAAGCCTCCGATATTTCTCATCTTCTTTGCTACAAATAGTCCCATAAATAAGTTGATGCAAAGCAAAATAATAATTTTCGGAACTTCAACAATTCCATTCATATAGCTATTACCAACACTTCCGGTTAATGCGCCCCCACCAACTGCAGTCGCCAGCATAGTCGCTGTCATTACAGAAAGTCCCAGTTTTTTGTCTGCAACCGCAAAGTCCTGCATGCTGTCATCTGTTTTAAAATACATACCCACGCCAACCATAGACAACATATAAATAATAATCAACGCCCAATCTAAAACACTTGCCATACACTTTTCCTTTCTTTGCCAGTAATTTCCTGTAACATCCGAAGACTGTCGACCTCTTCACTGCATTAAGTATATCACTTGACAATTACAAACTGTTAATTTAAAATTTTGATTATAGTTATCAAAATATTGGAGGTAATCTATGACTTTTGAACAATTCAAATATGTCTTAGAAGTAGCGAAATGTGGTTCATTCAATCAGGCTGCTAACACAATGTTTCTTTCTCAATCCACACTCTCCACTTCCATAAAAAATTTAGAAGAAGAGCTTGGGCAATCCATCTTTTTCAGAAATAATCGAGGAATCCAGTTAACTTCTTTTGGACGTGATTTTATTTCTTATATCACACCAATATGCTCACAAATGACTCAATTAGAGCAGGTCTGTAAGCAAAAAAAATTTGATGAGAGAGTTTCATTTTCTGTTTCCAGCAATGGTTTTCGTTTTATCGCTCCTATTTGCGCAAAATTATATCAGCATTACCGCTCTCTTGGTATTCATATATATCATTATGACGGAATTGGGGATGAGACCATTGAGCATGTCTCTAATCAGCAAGTTGAAATAGGAATTGTACGCATTTGGGATTGTTATAAGCAAATTTACATGCGCCAGTTTTTTGCCAAAAAAATTTTATTTACTCCTTTAACCACAGTTAACATATGTATTATGGTTGGGTGCGGCAATCCATTATTCTATCAAAAAAAAGATTCTATTCCCGCATCTGTGCTGGCAGATTATCCTATGGTTGTTCACCCTAATTTACATTCCGGACCATTTTCTGATATTTTTTCCCGCTTAGGAATCCCAGAAAACAAAAATCGTATTATTGCTGGATCCCGTGCTATTATTTATGATACTCTTGAACATACAGATGCTTATTATGTGTCTTCTGATTTAAAACAGGGCTACCGGAAAATAGAAACTTCCAAAAATTTACGTTCTTTTCTAATTGATGGATGCACAATTACTTCTGAAATTGGCTGGATCCGACATGAAGACTATACGCTTTCTCCTATTGCCAAAGAGTTCATTAAAGAATTAACTTGGATGTTTCAAGAATTGTAATTATCATTTTTTCAATAACAGTTATGACTTTTATCGATAACAATACTATGTCTCACGATATAAACTTTGGGGGTGTCGGCAATCGCAACACCCCTTGTGGACTTTCAACGCAGACTGGCGGTAAGTTCATCATACTTAGAAACGTGCGCCGCAAGGCACACGCAAAAAAATGCTGCCTGCAAAATTAATCTGCACGCAGTATTTTTATACGATTCTATTCGCTTTTGAATTTCTGTTATTTTTCTTTCAACTCATCCGCCTTTTGCAAGTATTCTTTATCTTTCTTTCAGCTCATCCGCAATCTTCTTATACACCGGCATCGGAACATGGTACTTCTCGCCCATGCGGACCACCTCATATACGAGCCCATCGATCTCTGACTGCTTTCCTTCCATCACATCTCTCTGCATGGATGTCGTGGACTCCGGTGCGAGATGGGATAAGATCTCAAGGTTGACTTTCACATAGTCTCTCTCAAACGGAACCCCCATCGCCTCCGCCAACACCATGATCTCGCGGATCATCGCCTTGAACGCCTCGCGCTCCTCGCCCTCTCTCTGAAAATCTGCCGCTGTGGCATGATAGTAAAGGCCTGCAGCACCGATCGGGGATACATAGGAGAATTTTTCCAGGGCATCCCGGCGGATATTTTCGGAAAGTTCCCCGGAGATTCCGCTATCGTTGAAGTCCTTCGCGATTTCCTTAAGTTCTTCCCGAAACTCGCTCTTTTCCCGGACGCCGAATACGACCCGCAGGATCTTTCCGTGCTGCACAAGGGCACCCGGGCCTTCGATGTTGGCGGACACATAGATACATCCATCCGTCACAAGAATTCCCGGCAGTTTTTCCTGAAGACGCCTACCTGTTCCGTAGATGTTGAGGATCGGGATCACGATCGTGCTCTTCTTTGCGATCTTCCGGATAAAAGGTACCGTGCTGTCCAGGGAATATCCCTTGACACACACGAGGATCACATCCGGCTTTTCTTCCTCCCCTGCTGTCTCGATCTTTTTCTCATAAGATTCCATATTTTCCGCCTGCACTGGGATCGTCTCCACAGTTTCATCCCAGAGATGGCGGACGGTAAGTCCATGTTCCTTCATAGCGGCAAGATGAGCATTTCTCGCAATCAGCGTCACGTTTTTTCCCGCCTTTGTCATATAGGCACCAAGAATTCCTCCGGTGCCTCCTGCACCGATGATCAGATATTTCATAATATTTTTCTCCTCGATCAGTCTGCCTGATGCTCTACCTCATAGGCATGTTCTTCTTTGATCTTCTTTAATGTTTCCGGCTCGCGGATCAGATCCAACGCTGTAAATGCAAGCACCTTCGCGCCAAGAAGAATCGAATCCAGTCCCTTCTGTGAGCATGCCGCAGCAACCATTTCCTTGCTGTGGCCCTTGATCGGCTCATCGCTGATATTGATGGTCGGCTGGATCGCCGGAACAACCTGGGAAACATTTCCGATGTCGGTGGATCCCATCATGCGGTCTCCTGCCGGTTTCGCTGTCTCGCCGAACAGTTTCAGGTTCTTCTCATAAACTGCATCAAAGGACGGAGTCGGCACCATATTCTCTACCCAGTTCTGATACGGCTTCATGCTGCCCTTTGCGCCCATTGCCATTGCGGAAGCTTCCACGATCCGCTCTACCTTCGCGTACACATCCTTTAAAGTGCTGGATGCAGCCGCTCTCAGATAAAATTTTGCTGCCGCATAATCCGGTACTGTGTTCGGCGCCTGTCCACCGTTTACGATGATTCCGTGGATACGCACATCATCGCTTAAATGCTGGCGCAGGGCATTGATGGAATTGTATGTCTGGATCAATGCGTCTAAAGCATTGATTCCCTGTTCCGGTGCCGCAGCCGCGTGGGATGCCTTGCCCCAGAACTCGATATCGATCGGTACGCAGCCTAGTGTCTTTGAGGTAAGCTGATGGCCAACGCCCGGATGTGCGGAAAGTGCCGCATCGACGTCCTTAAAGTAGCCCTCACGGACGAAACTTCCCTTTGCACTTCCATTCTCTCCGCCTTCCTCGCCAGGAGTTCCGTAGAGACGTACCTCACCGCCGACCTCATCGATCACGCTCTTTAACGCCGCAGCCGCCAGAGAAGAAGTTGCTCCAAACAGGTTATGTCCACAGCCATGTCCAAGTCCTACAAGGGCATCGTACTCCGCAAGGAAAACCATGACCGGACCGGGTTTCCCGGATTTATAGCTCGCCGCAAAACCGGTTCTGTGACCAGCTGCCGGCATCTCTACCTCGAATCCCACGCTCTTAATCTGATCTGCAAGACGTTTGGAAGCGAAAAACTCATAATTGCTGACCTCCGGCTTCTCATGGATCTCCAAAGCGATCTGCTGATATGTCTTGCCGTTTGCCTCTACATAATCCACAATTTTCTTCTGTAATTCGTCCATTATCCACAATCTCCTTTTCTTTTATCCCATAAATTCACTGCAATATTCTTATAAGGAAAAAGACCTGACAAAAACCTACTTGTCAGGTCTCTTAATGCGTATTATAGTTCTTTTCGCCTAAATTTTCCAGTCTTTTCTTCCGATTTCACCGATCTGTTCCGGCAATTATTTTCCTACTCTTACTTCCTCAAACTCCTCCTGGATCTCCTTTGACGGCTCACCGGTCGCAAGGCTGACAACAATCAGACAGAGCATTGCAATGATAAACGCCGGAAGAAGCTCATACACATTCCATGCACCGCCTAACGGACGAACGCAGTATTTCCATACAAATACCATGACTCCGCCTGCGATCATACCAGCAAGCGCACCGTTCCTGTTGGAACGTTTCCAGAATAATGCCGCAAGAACGACAGGTCCAAACACTGCACCGAATCCAGCCCAAGCGAAGGACACGATTCCAAATACGGAGCTGTCAGGATTTCCCGCTAAAAATACTGCGATCACTGCGATAAAGAGGACCGTCGCCCGGGCAACATGGATCGTTCTCTTCTCCGTAAGGTTTACGCCAAACATCCCCTTTAACAGGTTCTCAGAAACAGCGGAAGATGCCGCAAGAAGCTGGGAATCTGCGGTGGACATCGTGCAGGCTAAGATTCCGGCGAGTGTGATACCTGCTCCGATGATCGCGAGGAACCCATGCTGGCTTAAGAGTGTCGCAACCTGAATGATGATCGTCTCCGAAGCGGATCCCTTTAACTCTGCCATCACGCCATTCTTTGAGAGGCTGTAACCGACAACGCCGATAAAGATCGCAACTGCCATAGAGATAACGACCCATACCGTCGCGATGCGTCTGGAAAGTGATATATTCTCCTCGTTTTCCGTCGCCATAAAGCGGAGAAGCACATGCGGAACTCCAAAGTAACCAAGCCCCCAGGCAAGAGTAGAGACGGTTGTTATGGTTCCATAAGAGGAAGCGGTTCCTGCCTCGCTGTTATATGTAGCTGTTAATGATAAAAAGCCCGGAAGTTCTCTCGCATTTGCAATAACTGTGCTGACACCGCCGCTCATGGATACGCCGAAGCATACCACAAGGACAAGTGCGATCGTCATAACAATACTCTGGATCAGATCCGTAAAGCTCGCCGCCATGAATCCACCGAGTGCTGTGTAACCGACAATAACGACAGCACTGATCAGCATAGCCGCCGTATACGGAATTCCGAATAATGTGGAGAACAGTTTTCCACATGCCGCGAATCCGGACGCTGTATACGGGACAAAAAAGATAATAATAAAAATTGCGGAAATTCCCAATAACAGTTTCGAATCATCACGATACCTGTTTGCAAAGAAATCCGGCAGTGTGATCGAATTCGTCTTTGCGCTGTATCTCCTGATGCGTTTCGCCACGATCAGCCAGTTTAAATAGGTACCGATGGCAAGTCCGATCGCAGTCCAGGATGCATCACAGATACCGCTGAGATAAGCCACTCCCGGCAATCCCATCAGCAGCCAGCTGCTCATATCCGATGCCTCCGCGCTCATGGCAGTCACAAAAGGACCTAATTTTCTTCCGCCAAGATAGAAATCGCTGGAGTCATTGTTTCCTTTAGAATAGAAGAAACCGATTGCCAGCATCATCACCAGATAGGCAATGATCACAAGAAAAACACCGATGATTGCTCCATTCATTTTTCATACTTCCTCTCATTTTAGTCTGCTATATTAGTTTAATAAAGCGTTAATGTAGTTTAGTATATCAGAAAATGGCCGGATTGCAAGTGTTTTCTGGGGATTTGTGTCCGAAAAAAGGTCGGCACATTTCCCGTGCCGACCTTTTCCTGCCTTTGTTCAATTTTCATGAGATCCTGATCTCGGTATCATTACCGCTTCTCATCCCAGCTTCCGTCCTCCCGGACAAACCAGCCGTCCAGTGTCATGCGGTTCGCGAACATGATTCCCTTTGTTCCGTCGGAAACCGGATTAAAGTAATACCACTTTCCGTCGATCTGGACCCAGCCGGTCTTCATTCCGGTGTTGGCATCCACGTAGAACCAGTTTCCGTAAACCGGATCAAAGATCCATCCGGTAGCCAGATAGCCATCTGTATCAAATGCCCACCAGTTTCCATCGATCTGAATCCACTCATAACTCTGAGCTGCCGAAGAATTGCCGGATCCGGAATTTACTGCTCCCGCTGCCTTCGGATAACTTCCGTCTGCGTAGCGGAACCACCAGCCTGCGTTTGTCTGTATCCAGTGACTGTAGCCATCATTCAGGCTTCCGTTGTCATTCTTTAACATTTCTTCGGTAAGTGTCTTTCCGGAAACAATACCGTAATTTTCATTCACATAGCCTTTTTTCGCATCCTTCGCGGTCGCTCCCTGTCCCGGATTGTTGGTTCCGGATTTCGGCATCTTGCTGTTCGCCGGTTTGGAAGTTTCCTCATAGTCGTCATTGTCACTCTCCGGATAGCGTGCTGTCAGAACACCATTCTTCCAGATGATCGCGTAGTTCTTTGCAGAAAGTCCGGACGGAACGATCTCATAAGCAGACTCACGGCTTTCCACTGTGTAATCGCAGGTTACAACCAGAGTTCCGGTAAGAACCGCTTCCGTCTCGCCGTTTACAAATCCATCATAAACAACTGTATACTCCGGTGCTTTTGCTCCGAATACAACATTCTTATCCTCTGCAGTGATCACAAGCGGAGCCTGTGTGATCGCAAAGTCGTAGGAAACACTTCCCTCTGTGTAATTCTTTCCTTCCGAAACACTGTAAGCCACACGGTACTCTCCCACATCGACCGGATCAGACGTTAAGACCTCATTCGTCTCCCGGTTCGTAATCACACGGCTCATCGTTCCGTCCCCGTCCGTTACCGGAGTCAGATCCACAGCTTTTCCGTCATAGACGCGAGTTGTATACAGGTTTGCAGAATCGGTAAATACCGGAGTTCTGCGCTGTACTTTCAATGTACCCGGTACAACCTCGACCTTATAGTTCTTCAGGCCATCTACCACTGCCTGAACCGCATACTCCCCGACATCATTGCCTTTTGTATATGCAGTGACAAATGATAAAACCGCATGCTGATTTTCAAGAGTTTCTTCTCCTACCATGCCCTTTACTGAATCAACGGTAAACTTCGGAGCTTCTTCCAGATAGGTTGTCTCCTGATCTGCTGTCACAACCTGAATCTCTTTCTGCGTGATCGTTACAATCGCGCTTCCTGTGTAAGGTTTGTAGTTCGGTGCTGTGATCTGATAGTAAACCGTATAAGTTCCGGTGCATCTGTTCCGTTATAAGTATCCGGCTCCAGTCCGTATTCTACCACCTCATCTTTTACAAGCTCATCCTGTACAGAAACCTCAATCACATGTGAATGACCATCATAGATTCCTTCATATCCATTTGCCGTGACGTTTTTCATCTCGGCTTCTGTGATTGCAAATTCATACGAAATTAAACCTGCCTGATAATTGGTTCCCTCTGCGACCGAATACGTAGCCTTATAGGTTCCCACATTGACCGGATCCGTTGTCAGAACATCACCCGTCTCTGTATTTTCAACGATATAACTTCTTGCACCGTCTCCATCTGTCGATGGTGTGAGATCCACAGAAGTTCCATCGTAGACTCTGCTTCCATCCAGATTTTCTTTTATCTCTCCGTTTTCTCCTTTATCACTATCCTCAGCAAGCACCCCCCCTGACAAATTTTTAACAGCATTTGCCGGTGTCATGCGCATTGCCTGTGCATTCATAATTCCTTCCATCCTCGCGAAGTCGGAAAGCTCATCCGCAAATGTTGTCAGACCGAACTACGCATTCTGTATACATAGGATTGCCGCCATTCCGATCGCGGCTGCTCTTTGAAGTCGTTTTCTCATACTGCCATCTCCTTTGTGTTGTCATCATAAGACTTTTTTCCTAATATATCGAACTTTTCACCAGCTCAAATATCAGACTTTATTCTACTATTTTTCATTTGCCAATCAATAGACTTGGAACGAATAGACTTGCAACAGGAACGAATAGCTGCTATCTGCTGTTCACAAATTCGATCTCCGAAATATTGAACAGGATGCAGCCGCAGTGCCCCGGAAAAGTCGGGAAGCATGTGACCTTCAGATTCGCATCGATTTCCGGGCTGTAGTCGATGAGCTCCAGTTTCTCCCCGTAAAGGACGGCCCGTTCATAGCTTCGAAGCCATTTGGAATCCATATTGCTGAAAAGACTTCCGAATGAATTTCCGATCAGCCGGTCTAACGGCAGTTTTTCCAGCCTCGCAAGTTCCGGATTTCCATAGCGGAAGATCCAGTCAACTGCTCGTTTCTCCTCATCAAATACCATCTCGATATCCGTAAATGCGAATGGGAGTTGATCGAAACTGCGGTAATAGTCATGGTACTCATCATTCGTCATCGGGACCCCATGATTCTGAAATTCCCGGATCATGCCCTGCTGGACATTCCGGAGTGTTTTCATGATCTCCCCTTTCTTACGGGCCGTATACCCCAGGGATTCCCCATTACTGAGATTGATGGTATCTGTGACGTTGTGAATTGCCATGACAGCCACAAGGCAGCCGCGATGCACCCGCAAAAATCCGTCCCCGATCTTCTCCTCAATCTCCCCAAGCGTCATCGTCGTCCGATACACCTGGTCTCCCAGCACATGGATATTTGCGTATTTTCCATTCATCAGAACATATAAGATCGTACTCACTCTTAAAGCGATCGTTTTCCTCGCCGAGACGATCGTTATGTATCTTTCTTCCGGCATGTAACATTTCCTCCGTAAGATTTTATATTTTATTGAAGCTTTTATATCTGAAATTATAAGTGGATTTCACAGCAGAATCAATTCTTCCTGCACATGATGTCGAAATTTGGATTTTTGAGATTCCCAAACACAGAAAGACATAAAAGGAGAAGTAAACAAATCGAATAGCAGAATGATGAGACAATCACTTCGCAATATATCAGCTTTATTTTGATATATTGCGAAGTATAATATCTAGATAAAGTCAGTGCTACGTAGCTCCCTGAAAAAGATGCACACTTTTATATTTCTTTTAGCAAAAATGCCATATAGAGTGGAAGTGTAAGTATCTGTTCCGCACGTCCAACATTATAGTCTCCAAGTTTGATTGCATGACTGACATGGTATTTTTCAGGATGATTCAGGATTGTTCTGGTGCTTTTTGTATTACCTGTAGATGCTTTTACCTCTACCAATGTGCATTCACCTTTATAACGGATCACAAAATCCACCTCAAGTCCACTGTCTTTATGGAAATAGTAAAGTTTTCTTCCCATTTTACTGAAAATATCAGCAATCAGATTTTCGAAAACTGCTCCTTTATAAGCATGAAGATTTCCTTGAAGAATATCGTATTGCGTACCATCCTCCAACATGCTGACAAACAGACCACAATCGCGCATATACACTTTAAATGTATTTTCTTCTGCATTTCCGTCTAAAGGCAGTTCCGTAATACTAAGATTATAACAGCGCACAATAATACCTGCATCCTCGATCCATTGCAAGCTTCCAGCATACTTTGAAGCGGTAGATCCCTTTTTGACAATTGAATACTGAAATTTCTTATTTTCTTTACTGAGTTGTTTAGGAATAGACTGAAAACATTCTTTGATCCTTGATTTATCTTTTTTTTCTGCGTATTTTATCATATCATCTTCATATGACCGAACAATATCTCGTTGAATCTGTAGAACTTCGTCCATCTGTTTTGTGCTTACAAATGTCTGTACCACATCCGGCATGCCGCCAACAACTGTATACTGCAAGAGCAACTGTTTCATACGCTTGTGCAATGCTTCCGGAACTGTTTTTTCATTCTGCAAACATGTTTTCAACAGTTCAATCACCGGAGTTTCAATTCCATTTGCCCACAGGAATTCTTCAAAATCCAGTGGATACATATCAATTACCGTTTCCGACCCAACTGGGACCGATTTTGGTTCTTTTCCATATCCTTTTACACCCAAAAGTGATCCCGTACCTATCACATCGTAACGCCCATCCATGCGAAAAAATTTCAAAGCTGTTCGAGCTTCTGGGCACTCCTGAATTTCATCCAGGACTAAAACAGTATTGCCACTTTCAAAGACTGCTTCCTTACCAAGTAAGGCCGAGAGCATCATAACAATCGTATCTACTTCCAGAGAGCCTGAGAATACAGCAACATAGTCTGGATTTTCAAAAAAATTCAAATACACAACATTTTTATAATTTTTCTTTGCGAAATCAAGAACAGAAAATGTTTTGCCACATTGCCTGCACCCCTTAATAATCAATGGTTTTCGATTTTCTGTGTTTTTCCAAGCGATTAATTTTTTTTCAATTTTTCTTTTCAGCATAATGATTTCACCTCTTTTCTATAGAGTACAACGGAATATTCATTTTTTCAAGGGAGTTATATAAGATATAACAAACTTTTTTAAACGACTTTTTGATAAAATATAAACTTTTTCAAGTGACTTTTTCGATAAAGTGCAAACTTTTTCAAGCAACTTTTTATAATAGACACCGCTGGTAAATGATTTTTTCACAAAAAAAGGACATCCACACTGGATATCCTTATAAAAAAGAGCACGAGGCGTCGCAGAACGTCCGAGAGACGTTCGCCTGCGACGACCGGAGCGAAGCGTAGACATTCGAACCGTTCAAACCCGGCAGGGCTCGAACACTCAAGAAACCTGCTGTCCACTTGATGATCCTTTCATTTTAGTTACTTATCCACACTTCATCTGCATCGCAAACTCTTTTTCCACAAAAAAAGAGGATACCCACACTGGATATCCTCAAAAAGCGAGCACGAGACGGGATTCGAACCCGCGACCCTCGCCTTGGCAAGGCGATACTCCACCACTGAGCCACTCGTGCATAGGTAACATACCTTCAAAACCACATATTGAAAATCATCTTTACCGTTTCATCAACCAACCAGACCTTCCTGGATAAGCCCTCGACCGATTAGTAACAGTCAGCTCCATGCATTACTGCACTTCCACCTCTGCCCTATCTACCTCGTCGTCTTCAAGGGGTCTTACTTC